>NZ_JBIXLN010000079.1:0-11400 GCF_045798555.1 Paeniglutamicibacter sp. MACA_103
GCGGCCGATCCAGGCCGGGTCGGACGGGTCGTGGCGCAGGTGCTGCTGGAAGATCAGGTACGCGGCCGGGGCCAGCGAGATCGCCGTGCCGGGGTGTCCGTTTCCTACCTTCTCGACCGCGTCCGCGGCGAGCACGCGGGCGGTGTCGACGGCTCGCTGGTCAAGATCGGTCCAAGCGAATTCGGGTGGCGATACATACAACGAGTCCACAGTCTGGATGGTCAACTTCATTTTTTGAAACCTTTCCGAGGGCAGGGAGAATCCACTCAAACAAGACTTGTCCGGCAGAGTGGATGAACGAACAGAAGCACGTCAGCTTCATACCAAATATCACATTTCGAATGAGTACATCACATCTGTAACGAAAAACATAGGACTGTCTCGGGAGGTATTTGTCGTCGTGGAGTTCGCGAACTTAGACGACTAATTGCTTGTCAACATGCAATTTTGTGCGCATTATTAGGATTTCTACGGGTTGGAAACAAAGCGGGGCTGGCAATTTGCGGTGACATGAGTCATAGTTATATCTAACGTAACTGATTCACAAGATCACACGGTATATGTGATGTTTCGATATAAGGTCCACCATTCGGGAATGCACCCACCTCTATGAAAGAGAGCCTGCAAGATGCGCGCAATAGTCTTCGAATCGCCTGGGAACCTGGCGCTCATCGAGCGCCCCGATCCGACACCCGGACCGCGCGATGTCATCGTCGAAGTCGCCGCTGTGGGCATCTGTGGTACTGACACACACGTTTTTGATGGTGAGTTTGAGGGGACCCAGTTCCCGCTCATTCCGGGACATGAAGCTTCCGGTGTCATTGTGGCTGTTGGTTCGGAGGTCAAGAGTTTCGCAGTGGGCGACCACGTAGTGGTTAATCCGAGCACCACCTGTAGTGAGTGCGAGTACTGCCTCAACGGCAAGGGCAATCTCTGCCGGGAGTGGAACGGCCTGGGAGTGGTTGCCAGTGATGGCGCTGCTGCTGGCTTGTTGAAGGCCCCGCTCAGCAACGTATTCAAGCTTTCCCCTGAAACCGACCTTTACCAGGCTGCCCTCATCGAGCCGTTGGCCTGCGCCATCCGCGGCTATGACATCCTGCCCCGCAAAATGGGAGAACACTACCTAATCTATGGGTCAGGAACTATGGGGTTGCTCATGGCCCAGCTCGCCCCTCGGGCAGGAGCCGCTTCTGTCACGATTATCGACACGAATGAAGGCCGTCTCGAAGTCGCCCGCGAAGTAGGCATCCAGCACGTTTATACTTCCGCAAACCAATCCAGCCGGGACCTGTGGGACGTAGTCATCGATTGCACCGGTGTTATCAAAGCCATCGAAGACGGGCTGCCGAGGGTCAAGCCCGGCGGAACGTTCCAGCACTTCGGCGTCGCTCCTTCCGAAGCCACGGCCGATTACTCCCCTTTCCGTGTCTACCGCGATGAAATCAGCATTGTCGGCACCATGGCCGTCCTCAACACCTTTGGTAGGGCCGTGGAGATGTTTGAAGCCGGCGCCATCAATAGTGAACCGATGATCAGCCACTCATTCACTTTGGACGACTATTCCGAGGCGTTGGACATGTTCCGGGCTGGCACCGGAAGGAAACTCCAGATCCGGCCCAACGACAGCCAGTCCAGAATCCTCGCGTAGCCAAGGCTGTCCTCTACACCTTAGGAAAAGCACCCATGGGAACAAATAAAGCCCTTCGGCTCAACAAGCCCCGAGCCATTCTTACAGGAGGCACCGTATTGCTTCTCGTCATGATGGGCGTAAGCACCGAGGTCTTAACCGCTGAACAAACCGAGGAAGCGGCATCGGAAAAATTCAGCCCGAAAACTTATGCCGAATCCAAATTTGCATCTAGCATCGCGCCTGCAATCATCGACCGAGCTTCCGACCTTGCTCCGATGAGCCTAGCCATTTCCAAGGACAAGGACGCGGCAGCAATCGAATTCGGCGTGGTGAGCGGCTCTTCCGCACCTGTCTACTCGGCAGTATTCGCCGGAGTGGCCGGAGAAGTTTCGTCCGACGGACTGCTTCCCGTGGTAGTGCCGGGCGTTTCTGACGATATTAAAGTCCTGATACAGATGGGACCCGCAATTAACGGCACAGTCATCCGAGATGCCACAGGCCTGGTCAACTTTCCGGAATTCACCAACCAGATTGAATACCAAAATGTTGGGGCTGAACTGAATAACCAGGTCAAGGAACATGTGCTCTCGACAATTACGGCATCCGACCTTAACGGTAAAACAGTGAACGTTACCGGATCGTTCCAGCCGATCAATCCGAAGGCGTACATTGTGACCCCAGTTCTCTTTGAGGTGTCCAAATGACTAGTGATGTAGTACTTCGGGCTGTGGACGTCACCAAACGGTATGGCGGGACGCATGCGCTTAAGGGCGTTGATTTCGAAGTGCACGAGGGCCGAGTCACTTGTCTCTTCGGTGAAAACGGGGCCGGAAAATCGACACTCATGAAGATTCTCTCCGGTATTGAAAGACCCAGCAGTGGAGCCCTGGAACTCCGCGGAAAGCGCGTCGAATTCGGAAGTACGGTTGAGGCCAGAGACAACGGAATCTCGATTATCCACCAAGAGCTCAGCCTTGCTCCAAATTTGAGCGTGGCCGACAACATCTTCATGGGCCGAGAAAAAACTCTGACTACAGGTGCAGTGGATTTCAAGTCTCAAAACAAAGAAGTCGCTGGCCTCATGAATCGACTTGAAGAAGACATTAGCCCGACATCGCTGGTGTCCAGCCTTCGGTTAGGCCAACAGCAGCTGGTTGAGATCGCCCGGGCATTGTCTGTAAATGCCCGAATTCTGATCATGGACGAGCCCACCTCCGCGCTGAGCGCCAGCGAAGTCGAGGTCCTGTTCAAGGTCATCCGGGAGCTTACCGGCTCAGGTGTCTCGATTGTTTACATTTCGCACCACCTTGAGGAAGCCATGGCGATCTCAGATCAGGCAACAGTATTGCGCGACGGGAATATTGTGGCCAATGCCCAGGTCAAAGACGTCAACTTGGACTGGGTCGTCGGACAAATGGTTGGTCGGGACTTCCATCTCGGCAGTCCTCCGGAGCAGAAGCCAAACGCTCCGGTGGCGTTGGAACTCCAAAATGTATCTGTCGAAGACATCAATCACCCAGGTCGCTATGCGGTGCAGAACCTTGACTTCGTCCTTCGCGCTGGCGAAATCGTGTGCATCTACGGGCTTATGGGCGCGGGTCGCACGGAATTGCTGGAATCGCTGGCGGGGCGCGTGCCATTGGCATCCGGCAGAGTCTTGTTAGGGAGCACAGATATTTCCGGACTTTCCATTAGAGAACGCATTTCGGCCGGCCTTGGACTTGTTCCGGAGGACCGCCAACGCGATGGACTTGTTCAGACCATGTCCGTGGGAAGAAATCTATCGTTGGCAAGCCTTGAAGGATTTATCAAAGGACTCTTCCTAAACCCGCAGCGTGAATCACAAATCATTGATGACGGGATCCGTAATGTGCACGTGAAGACAGCCAGCCCTCATTCCGCTATTGGTTCTCTTAGCGGGGGAAACCAGCAGAAGGTCGTTATCGGAAAGATGCTCGCCACCGATCCGAATGTCATCCTGCTGGACGAGCCAAGCCGCGGCATCGACATCGGTGCGAAGTCTGAGGTGTTCGGGCTGTTGAGTGAGCAGGCCGGCAAAGGTTTGGCAGTCCTGTATTCGACCTCCGAAGTCGGTGAGTGCCTCAGCATAGCCAACCGGGTCATTGTCATGAGCAAGGGGCGGATTTCCGCCGAGTTCACCGCCGAAGAGGCGACCAAGGAAAAAATAATGGCTGCCTCCGGCGAGTCCGAAGCCGCCCACACGAATGGAAACTGAGATGAGCATCCAAGCGCAGAAGAAAACCGCGGGAGGCAGCAAGTTAGGCAATGTCAGCCTGCCTCAGCTTCTCTTGGAAGGGCGCGCATTCATCGCCCTGATCATTATAATCGTTGTCTTCGCAGCACTCTCGCCCAACTATTTCACCTTCTCTAACCTGCTGACGATGTCGGCGCACGTTGCCATCTTCGCAATCCTGGGCTTGGGAATGCTGCTGGTTATCCTCAACGGAGGCATCGACCTATCGGTCGGTTCGACACTAGGACTGGCCGGTGTAGTTGCCGGGTGGATGATGCAGGGAGTCCATATAGTCTGGCTTGACGTCACGCTTTATCCGGCTGTCTGGGTCTGCGCCGTCAGTGCCGTAGCAGTTGGCGCATTTGTTGGTTGGATCAACGGCATTCTGATATCAAAATTCGGCGTAGCCCCGTTCGTCGCCACCTTGGGCACGCTCTATGTGGTTCGGGGCGCTGCGTTGCTGATAACCGGTGGGCTGACGTATCCAAACCTCCGCGGAAACGCCGAACTTGGCAACACTGGGTTCGACTTCCTCGGATTCAACCGAATCCTTGGAATTCCCACGGGTGTCGTGGTCATGATCCTCGTGGCCGTCCTAGCATCTCTGTTGCTCAACAAAATGCCTTTTGGACGCTGGCTCTATGCGTCGGGTGGCAACGAACGGGCGGCCGAGCTTTCCGGTATTCCCGTCAAAAAGGTAAAAGTCTGGGTTTACGTCGCATCAGGTGCTTGCGCTGCCATCGCCGGCGTAATAGTTGCCTCAGAACTTACCTCCGCCAACCCCACTGCTGGTAACTCCTTCGAACTTACGGCAATTGCTGCCGTCGTCATTGGCGGAGCCTCCCTCATGGGCGGCAAAGGCAACGTCCGCGGAACGCTCCTTGGCGCATTCGTCATCGGCTTCCTCTCCGATGGACTGGTCATTATCGGGGTCTCCGAGTACTGGCAGATGGTTTTCAAGGGCGGCGTCATTGTCGTGGCAGTCATGCTAAACCGCATTGAATACAAGTCCAAGAAGACTGCTCCACCTGCGACACCTGGAAACGGCCGGCCCCTGGCTGGTGCCGGTCTTCCCACCGGGAGCCCGACAGCTGGAGTCTCGGCCAGCCAATAGCAGTTCCTGGATTCTCACTGCTTCACCAATCGATAACCCATTGAAAGGCAGCACCATGAAGATGAAACGCACGCTCAGCGCCCTCACCGCAGGACTCCTCATTGCCGCAACGGCGGCCTGTGGCGGCAACTCTCCAGCCCCCGAGGCCGCAAGTTCAAACGAAACTAGGGACGTTGCAAACGCTGACAGCAAGCTGATAACCATGATCACCAACGAGCCAGCGAACCCATTCTGGAAGGCTTCCGGGGACGCCGTGACCGCGGAAGGAAAATCTCTTGGTTACGATGTCACCGTCCTGGCTCACAACGGTGACACTAAGAAGGAAGGTGACATGGTTGACTCTGCCATTACCAACAAGTCCGCCGCAGTCATCATGGACCCGGCCAACGCAGACGGTTCGATTGGAGCCGTCCAGAAGTTAGTAGCAGCAGGCATACCGGTCTTCTTGGTCAACGCGGAGATCAATCAGCAAGGTCTGGCCAAATCCCAATTGGTTTCAAATAACGCTCAAGGCGCAGCTTTGGGTGCTGAAGAATTCGTGAAGAAAATGGACGGAAAGGGAAAATACGTCGAACTGATTGGTCCCGCTTCGGACAACAATGCGGCGACGCGCTCCAATGGTTTCAAGACAGTACTCAGCCAGTACCCGGATCTCAAACTTCTCGATTCTCAGGTAGCCAACTGGGACCAGAAACTGGGGCACGACAAGATGCAATCGATGCTTCAGGCGCACCCTGACATCGAAGGAGTAATTGCTGGCAACGACCAGATGGCACTCGGAGCCATTGCGGCCATCAAGGAGGCAGGCAAGCTTGACGACATCACAGTCGGTGGCTTTGACGGGAACCCTGATGCCGCAGCGGCAGTTGAGGGTGGAAATCTCGATTACTCGGTCCTGCAGCCAGTAGTTGATTTCTCCAAGCAAGCGGTTATACAAGCCGACAGCTACCTGAAGTCGGGTAAGACCGGCGTAGACGAAGAAAAGCAGTCTTTCGACTGCTATTTGATTACCAAGGAAAACGTCGAAACTTATTCGGATTTCACGCTCAAAAACTAGCCAAGGAAGCGAATTTTCCGATGGAACGGGGCAGGCAAGGCCCGTTCCATCGGATGCTCCCGAATTTCCCCACCCCTGTCCAGGAGAACCACAGATGGCATACCTATTCAACGATCCGACCGCGTTCACGGACGAGTTCACTAATGGATTCGCTGCAGCATACCCCCAGTGGGTCCGCCGAATCAACGGAGGAGTCCTGCGTTCGAGCGAGGCGGCAACGGATTCGGTTGCGGTGGTGATCGGTGGTGGATCAGGCCACTATCCGGCATTTGCGGGGTTGGTGGGCCCGGGGCTTGCCCATGCCGCAGCCATGGGCAACATTTTTGCATCGCCGTCGGCGCAACAGATTCATTCCGTCGCCAAGGCTGCCCATCGAGGTGGCGGGGTCCTGCTCGCGTTTGGTAACTATGCAGGCGACGTTCTTAACTTCACCATGGCCAAAGATATGCTCGCTGCCGAAGGAATTCATGCGGAGCTTCTGCCAGTTACCGACGATGTCTCCAGCGCATCCATTTCCGAAATTGAAAAGCGCCGTGGAGTAGCAGGGGATCTAGCAGTTTTCAAGATCGCTGGTGCTGCTTCGGAGTCCGGGGCCGATTTGGCCGAGGTGACACGCATTGCCAGCCTTGCCAACCACCGGACTCGTTCGTTCGGCGTAGCGTTTTCAGGCTGCACCCTCCCTGGTGCCGACGCGCCCCTCTTCACTGTTCCCATCGGTCGTATGGCCATCGGCATGGGAATTCACGGGGAACCCGGGATCGGGGAGGCCGACCGTCCAACAGCCGATGCACTCGCCGAACTTTTGTGGGAGCGTCTCCTCACCGATGTACCGTCCGACATTACGACGATGGATGGATCTCGCATCAGCGTCATTCTCAACGGTCTGGGTTCGGTCAAGACTGAGGAGCTCTTCGTTGTTTACCGGCGGATTGCCGCATTGAGTGAAAAAGCTGGGTTGACGATCGTGGAACCAGAAATCGGCGAGTTTGCGACAAGCTTTGAAATGGCCGGGATTTCACTCACGTTGATTTGGTTGGACGACGAACTGGAAGCGCATTGGAAGGCGCCAGCCTCCACGCCAGCGTTCCGCAAGGCGGCCACAGTCCAACTAAGCGCCAGTACTCACAACGATGCCCGAGATGACGTCGGAGAAATTGAGGTAGCCCAGGATCCAGGAAGTGCAGAATCCCAGGCTGCTGCCGGTCTGATTATCAGCCTAGTGGAGACTATCAAGGACACTGTGGACCAGCACGTGGAGGAGTTCGGGGCCTTGGACTCCATTGCCGGTGATGGGGACCATGGCATCGGCATGAAGCGCGGAAGCACTGCTGCCGTTATCGCAGCTCGCCAGGCGGCGACCTCACAAGCTGGCGCCGGGCAGGTCCTGGCCGAGGCTTCGGCCGCATGGGCAGACAAAGCCGGGGGTACTTCGGGGATCCTTTGGGGAATCATATTGCGTGAAGTCGGGTCGGCTCTAGGTAATACATATGCACCAAGCGCACATTCCTTATCTGAAGGTCTGCGTTTGGCCTCGGCCAAAGTCATGTCTTTCGGCAAGGCAGCGCCTGGTGACAAGACGATGGTCGACGTTCTAGTCCCCTTCGGCGATGCCTTTGCGCACTCCGTCAATGCAGGCAATGGCCTGCGGGATGCATGGAATATGGCGACACCGATTGCGTTGGAAGCCGCTCGAAAAACTGCAGACCTCGTTCCCAAGATGGGCAGAGCTAGGCCCCTGGCAGAAAAGAGTCTCGGACATCCTGACCCGGGGGCCATTTCCCTGTCATTGATTATCGATTCCATTAACGAACACTTTCACCAGACCCCTTCATTATAACTAATATCAAAGGATTGACAATGAGTGAAAAATTAAGGATTGTCATTGGTTGCGATGACGCCGGGTTTACTTATAAGGAAGCGCTGAAAGCCGACCTGTTGGCCAGCAAACTGGTTGAATTGGTCTTGGACGTCGGTGTCGGCGCCGATGGACACACCCCATACCCAACGATTGCTATCGCTGCGGCGGAAAAGATCGCAGCAAATGAAGCCGACCGTGCCCTGCTGATTTGCGGAACCGGGCTGGGCGTTGCCATTGCCGCGAACAAGGTCAATGGTGTTCGGGCGGTGACTGCTCATGACAGCTATTCGGTCGAACGTTCCGTCTTGAGCAATAATGCTCAGATCCTTACGTTTGGTCAACGCGTGGTTGGCTTGGAACTTGCGCGCCGTTTGGCTGGGGAATGGCTCACCTACCGCTTCGATGAATCATCCGCTTCAGCAGAAAAGGTTGCCATTATGAAAGCTTACGAGGGACAGTAGCTAGCCGCTTTGCCGAATCTGATCCCCTTCGTAGGACGACTTAGGAGTCGACGTTGAAATCCGCTACTACCTTGCTCGGTGTGAGCCTTAAAATGTACTTCACTCACCGGCAATCCATCGAATGGTGCGGAAGCGTCGCAGAGCTTGCTGGCCCATTCGGAGATCGGTTGCCAGAGGGAGTAGAACTGTTCGTGATGCCCAGCTTTGTGTCACTGCCTGGAGCTGCAGCACAGTTGGAAAACTCAACTATCCGTCTTGGTGCCCAAGATTTGCATTGGGAAGATTATGGCGCGTTCACCGGAGAAGTAAGCCCCGTAGAGCTTCGCGACATTGGATGCTCGTACGTAGAAGTCGGACATGCAGAACGGCGGGGAATTTTCGGTGAGAGCGACAAAATCGTCGCTGACAAAACGGCAGCTGCACTGCGAAATGGATTAACGCCGGTTCTATGCATCGGCGAGCCACTGGAGGGCGAACCGGAGGCCGCGATTGCTGAGTGCACGCGCCAACTTAATTCCGCGCTGGACGGACAATTCGAGCTTATTAGTAAAGGAGCGCCCCGCCTCGTAATTGCCTATGAGCCGGTCTGGGCGATTGGGGCCGCTACGCCAGCTTCTGAAGGCCACATTCGAACCGTTTGTGACGCACTCCGCAGCTGGCTTCATGACCGAGGGATCGAGTCGGCAACCAATATCATTTATGGAGGAAGTGCCGGCCCAGGACTCTTGTCCCGTTTGGGGCCAAGTGTTGACGGGCTATTCTTGGGACGGTTTGCACATGATACTGAGTCCTTGGCCGCGATCATCGCCGAAGCCGCCGCTCTCAACGAGTTTCCAGGATAGGTCAGCTTCGAATCCAGTCCAGGAAATGAAAGGGACGCTCTGCATGGAACATTACAAGACGCCGGAAGAAACACCTTTGACCAAACAATTTTTGCGTCAGCAAGAAATCACGACGATGGTTATGGCCGAAGGTACCGTCCGGATCGATCAGCTGGCTAAACACTTCGACATTTCTCAGATGACTGTGCACCGTGATTTGGATGAATTGGAAGAACGCGGCTTGTTGCGAAAGACTCGGGGGGCCGCCACTGCGCTCGCTTCGAGTTTGGTTGAATCCAGCGACATCTATCGTATGGAACAACAGCACGAGCTGAAGGTGGAAATCGCCAAGACTGCTTGTTCCTTGGTGGAACCGGGACAAGCAATCTTCCTTGACGATTCCACAACGGTGATCGCGATGGCCGAACACCTTCAGGCCATGGCACCATTGACGGTGATAACCAATGTCCTGACCTTGATGAACGAATTGAGAGGCGCCAGAGACATTTCCGTGTTGTCCGTTGGAGGCACGTACCATAACTGGTGCAGTTCCTTCATGGGTGGTGTTGCCATTCAAAACATTTCCCAACTCAGAGCCGACGCGGTTTTCATGTCCACGGCCGCAATTGTGGATGACATCTGTTTCCATCAAAACCAAGAAACTGTAGATATCAAGCGTGCTATGTTCAACTCGGCGAAGAAGCGCTACCTTCTCGTGGACCATACAAAGTTCCAACGGAGGGCTATGTTTGCGTTTGCAGCCTTGGCGGATTTTGACGCAGTAATTGTGGATTCGGGTACACCTGCCACCGATATTGGGCGATTGCGCGAAGCGGGAACCAACGTGATCATCGCTCGTGCATCGGCACCAACGACGCGGCAACGATTGCGGTCCTAACCAGTTCGATTTCTAGCCGAATCAAAGACCGTGGAGAAATTGCTCAACCAATCATATTTTGAGGCTCAGTACTTAGTTGCTCTCGGAACCACGCGAATCCGAGAGCAACTCCAAAGATAACTTCCCAGGACGACTCCGAGAATCGGCTATCTGGTTCCGAACTCGATGGTGTCGGTCGTCCACGCGCGGGTCTGGTCGCTGAAGGTGAAGCCTAGTTCGGGACGATCATACGGCCGTCCTTGGTCTCGAGGCGTTCGCTGAACAGGGGGTCGAGCCAGTCGAAGTGCTCCACCCAGGGTTCGCGCGGGTATGCGGCTGCGAGGTGCAGGAACTGGGTGATGCCGCCGATGCGCGGGGCGTCGGGCTGGATGATGTCGCAGGCGCGTGTGGCAATCAGGCGCTCGTGCTCGGCCACCGAGGCCAGCATCTCGCCCCCCTAGAGCAATTGCGCCACTAGTTGCGGCACATTTGTCTTGGCGCCCCACTCACTGGACATGGTTTGCATGTATTGCAGGCTCCGCTGGGAAAGCCGCGTATCTGCGGGAACTCCGCACGCAGGTCCTCGGCCAGCCGGCGGATGACCCCGGCACCCCGGCCGTGGGCCTCCTGGCGAAGCATGTTCTGCCCGCCAATGCCCCACTACAGTGCGATCAGTTCCGTGTTCACCCGGCGCTGGGCGGTGACCCGCGCCCGGTGAGCCTGGTTTTTCAACGCCGCCACAACCTCGTCGTAGTCCGCGGGAAGCGGAAGCAATTCGACAGCGATCATTCATCCACCTTATCCAAGCCCGAAGGTCCCTGTGCTTCTTGCTGACGGGACACTTCATGAGGGTTTTCCCTTCGCGGATTGGCGGTACAAATTCTCTCAGGGCGTGGGGGGGACAACCCCTGCTTCGACTCCAAGTCGGAGGAGGGAATTGGCTAGGTGTACGCGCATGGCGGCTGCTGCGGACATGGCGTTGCCAGAAGCGATGGCGTTGCGGATGGAAAGGTGCTCACCCGCGACCTGCTCCAGCCGGGGAAGCAGAACCGAGTCCTGAGAGTCTAGGCGCTGGCGCGGCATGGCGATCATGGCCGGACCGAGATGTCGCACCGCGTCCAGGAAGTAGGGGTTGCCGCTAGCCGAGGCCACCGCGGAGTGGAAATCGAAGTCGCAGCTCATGGAGCGCGAGGCATTGGTTCCCGCCTTCCTGAACGCCTCAAGGGCCGCGTCGAGGGCGGGCAGGGTGCCGGGGTTCGCCGTGAGCGCGGCGGCGGCTGCCGCCTCGGATTCAAGACCCATCCGGAATTCGAGCAACTGCCGGCGTT
>NZ_JBIXLN010000080.1:0-11300 GCF_045798555.1 Paeniglutamicibacter sp. MACA_103
CCCCCCCCCCCCCCCCCCCCCCCCCCCCGGGGGGGGGGGGGGGGGCCCCCCCCCCCCCCCACTCGATTCATGTCGAGGTGCGGGTCCCGCATCCGGGCGGTCAGCCGGCCGCGACCATCTGCTCGACCAGGTGGGCGGCGTCGGCGCCGACCCCGGGGATCACCGACGACGGTTCGGAATGCAGCCACGGCAGCCCGATGGCATAGAGCCCGGGCTGGATGGTGACTCCGCGCTGATGGAACGGGTAGCCCCATTCATCCAGGATCGGCAACCCCAACCAGGAGAAGTCCAGCCGGAAGCCGGTGGCCCACACCACCGCGGATATCCCCTCGGCTTCCAGATCCAGGCTGACCTCCCCCTCCGGAACCCGACCGCGGCCCGTGGCCGGAGGATCCTGCGGCAGGTCAAGGCCGACGGCCGCGGCATAGGAGTCGAACATCGGACGGAAGCGGACGTCGAAGTCGGCCTCGGCGAAGGCCACCTTTTGGGCCACGTCGTCCCCGAAGCGCACCGTGGATCCGTCGGTGCCCAGGACCTTCCCGTGCAACACCGCGCCACGTTCGGCGAGGCGGCGCGGAGAATCCTCGAACAGGTGCGGATGACAGCCGAAGCGGGCCGCCGGGGTGGGCAGGTCATCCACCATGGGCACCTGCATTCCGTGCTTCGGGCCCTGGATCAGTATCTGCATGAGCCACCAGTACAGGTTCCGGCCGCGATAGCTGCGCGGGGCACCGGCACAGGAGGACACCGCCACGTGCACGCGGCGGCCGGCTGCCAGCAATTCGGAGGCGATCTGCGTGCCGGATTGCCCGCTCCCGACCACCAGCACCGCGCCTTTGGGCAATTGCCCGGGCTGCCGGTAGTCGTTGCTGTGCAGCTGCTTCACCGTCGCGGGGAACCCGGCCGCGGCCTCCGGCAGGCGTGGCACCTGGTAGGGGCCGGTGGCCAGCACCACCCGGCGCGCGGCAAACGAGGCGTCAGGGGTATCGACCCGGAAGCCGCCGTTGGCCACGGCCAGCCCCATCACCTCGGTGCCCAGACGCACCGGTGCGTCGATCCCTCCGGCATAGCCGCGGAACAGCTCGATGACGGCATCGCGGCCCAAGTAGGCATCCGGGTCGGGCCCCTGGTACGGCTGGCCGGGAAGCTGGAGGGAGAAGTTCGGGGTGACCAGCCGGAAGCTGTCCCAGCGGTCCTGCCAGGCGCCTCCCAGCGTTTCCCGGCGGTCCACCAGCAGGTGCCCGATACCCGCCTGGTTGAGCCAATAGCTGGTCGCCAGCCCGGCCTGGCCGGCGCCGACGACGAGCGTGTCCACTGTTTCGGTACCCATGATGTCCTCCCTGGGCGGGGGTTGTTCCCGCTTGCTCTTGGTATCGAGACTAGGGTCGGGCGGGTGCCGGCTGCTTCGGGAGAATCACCCATCCCGGCCCAATGGGTGGTTCTGTGTAGTGCTCCGGCACAGGTAGCGCGGCGTGCGGGCCGCGTAGTTCGCGTGCTCGCTCCCGAACGCCTCCAGCAGCCGGCGTTCCTCGTCCAGGATGTCCCGGTGCATCAGGAAGGCGGCCGCCGGGAGGCTCAGCACCACCCAGCCGCTGCCGGCCGCGATGCCGACGCCGGCGTGCAGCAGCAGCCACGCGAGGTACATCGGGTTCCGGCTGTGTCGGTAGGGTCCGGCGACCACCAGTGCCCGCGGCTGCGCCAGAAGCACGGGGCGGGCGGCCCGCCAGGCCGATCCGGCCAGCAGCACTCCTGCTCCGGCCAGCAGCAGGCCCGCGGCCCTCACCGGGGCCGCCGCGGGACGCCGGAGCACCGCACCGCACCTGCCCAGCAACACCGCGGCCGCCACCCCGACCAGGTGCTGCGGGGGCACCGGGACGTTGGACAGGCCACGGCGCCACCGTATCCCGGAATTCCCCGCCGCCGCGCTAACGGCTTCCATGCCCGTCCGCGCCTGCCGGCCGGCCCTGTCCGGCGCCTGCGGCGATGCCGCGGTCGTAGGCGTAGGCGGTGGCCGCCGCCCGGTTGACCACCCCGATCTTCGTGTAGATGTTGCTCAGGTGCCGGGCCACGGTCTTTTCGCTGAGAAACAGCGTCTTGGCCACCATGCGGTTGGTCATCCCCGTGGCGACGAGCCGAAGGACCTGTATTTCCCGCGGCGAGATCCGCGCGCCGTCCCCCGGGTACGATGCCGGTCCCGGGGCATCCGGCGTCCCGGGACCGGGTGCGGGGACGGACCCCAGCGCCCGTTCGACGCGGCCAAGTGCGGCCGCCGCCCCCAGCGCGTGCAGCGCCGCGCGTGCAGCATCCAGTTCCATCCTGGCGCCCTCGGCGTCGCCCAGCAGCCGGCAGGCCTCCGCCATCGCCACTCGCGTCTTGGCCACCTCAAGGGGCATGCCCAGGCCGGACCAGTGCTCCCGCGCCCGGCCCAGCAGGGCCAGGGCCTCTTGAGGGCGGTCCCCTTCCTGCAGGATCCTCCCCTGCAGGAACAATGCCTCGGCCTGCAACTGGACGGAGCCGAAGAAATGAGAGATTCCGGCCAGCTCGCGGGCCACTGCGGTGGCCCGCTCGATGTGGCCGACGGCCAGCAGCGCCTCCCCGGCCGCGGGCAGCAGCCGCGCCCGTTCGGTGGCGGCCGTGGCCTCGGCCAGGGCCCGTTCCAGGGCCCGCGCGGCTTCCTGGGGCCGGTCCTGGGCCAGGCGCAGCAGGCCCAGCCCGGGCTGCGGCGAGACCCCGAAACCGTGCGCACTCCCGTATCTTTGCTCGGCCTCCACAGCGGAACCGCGGATCCGTTCGAGCTCCCCCAGCTCGTAATTGGCCAGGCCCAACGCGGGATGCCGCGGCCGGGACAGCCGGTCCGCTGCCCGGGCGGCCTCCACCGCGGCGCGGTCCAGCTCGCCGCGATGGCGCAACAGCTGCGCTCGGTGCACCATGCACTGCCCGCGGTACGGGACCAGGTCGGGCTGGAGGTCGCACCAGTCGCCAAGGGCTTCGGTCCATTCCCGGGCACGCGGCAGGTCGAAGATGCCCTGGCACTCGGAGATCGCGGCGCAGTAGACAATGCCGACGGCGATCGGGCACACGGCGTGGCGGGTGACCACCAGCATGGCCTCGTCGATCAGCGGCAGGGCCTCGGCAATACGGCCCAGCCGGATAAGGGCCTGGCTTCGTCCCAGGGTCCCGAAGGCCAAAAGGTCCGCGTCGCGCAGCCGCTCCCCCGCCTCGAGCACCGTGGTCGCCGCAACGAGCGCGGCCCCGGGGTCGGAATCCAGCCGGAAATAGGTCTCGGGTATCAGCATCAGCACCTGCTCGGCGCAGTCGGGCGGGCAGTGCACCAGCAGCCGACCGGCACTGGCGATCCACCCGTGCGCCTGGGCCGCGCCGCCGCCGAGGGCCAATTCCAGGATCAACCAGAACGCGGCGTGCACCGCCTCGGGATACCGCCCGGCGGCCAACTCGGCATCATAGGTGTGCTCGAGACATTCGCGGCTTTCGGCATCGCGGCCCAGCAGATAGGCGGCGATGGCCAAGAGCAACAGGTCTGCCCCGTCCAGCGGCCCCTCGGCCTGCGCCGCGGCAAGGAACCGGTGCGCGGCCTTCCAATCCTGCCGCGCAAATCTCTCACGACCCTGTTCCAAGGCCCCGTTTGCCATCACGCTGAACACCTCTGCGGCCAGAATACCGCAGTTCCGCGGTGCGGTTGCCGCGGCTTCGGCCCGGGTTCGCAGGGCTCATCGCGAGCGCGGCCGGCGCGAAATCTCCACGTAGGCCATGGCCCCGCGACGGGCCAGCGTGACCGGTCCGAGCCCGCCGGCCCTGACCTCGTCAAAGAGCTCGGACGCGGTGCGGATCCGTGCGATGTCGCCGTGCGCCTTCAGCAGCGCCAGGCAGGCGTTGGACCGGGCCGACCCCTTGACCAGCGAGGCCAGGTACATCTTTCCGTGCTCTTCGAGTTGACGCCCGAGCGCGTCGACGGTGGCGGCGACGTCCGGGACCAGATGCAGCAGCCCCAGGCCGAGAATGGTTTCGTAGCGCCGGTGTCCCGCGGGTGCGAGCATGTCCCGGCATTCCAGGGTGATCCGCTCGGGCAGCCTGCCGCCGGCGGCGCTTGCGATGGACTCGCCCGCCAGCTCCAGCATCGCGGCGCTCATGTCCACCAAGGTCGTCTCCCGTGCGCTGGCCACGTGCAGCGTCGCGGTGGCCTGCGCCGTGCCGGCCGCCACCTCCAGCAGCGGGCCCTGCCCGGAACCGATGGCCCGGGCAGCGAACATTGAATACTGCCGGGGATCCGTGCCCCAAAACACCTTGTTGTACAGCCTTGAGCCGATCATGGCGTCGTAGGCCTTCGCCCATCGGGCGTAGTACTCGGGGTCCCCAAAAAACGTTTCACTCATGCACACATGGTGCGCCCGCGCGGGCGGGGTTTTCCAGACGTAGCCCCGGCCGGTTTTCCTGCTCTCCCGCCCCACCCATGTGCCGAAACGGATTTCGTCCGCCCGCACCCCAACGCGCCGTGCCCTAGGCAGGGGCTCCCCAGACACGCTGCCTCATTCCTCTTCCTCCAACCGTTCCGTGAGGATTCGCGTCGCCCTGGCCTGCAGGATCCCGAGGGATTCCTTGACCAGGGGCGAAGCGATGCTGCCCTTGCGCACGGCAGCGACGATCCTGCGCATGGGTTTCCCCTGGCCGGTGATGCGCAGCCGCGTCACGTTTTCCGCGCTGCCGAGGGGCGCCAACCGCGGGAGCAGCCCCACTCCCATTCCGGCACCGACGAAGGCGATCTGCGTTTCCCATTCGACGGCCTCGTGGGCAATGCGGGGTGTCACCCCGACCGCCGTGAAGGCCGCGGTGAACAGGGAATGGTAGGTCGACCCGGGAGCCTCAGTGATCCACGGTTCGGTGGCCAGCTCCTCGAGCGTCACCGTTTCCCGAGATGCCAGGGCATGGTCGGAAGGAAGGATCACGTCGAGGGGATCGTTGAGCAACGCGGTCTGCTCAAAGCGCGGATCGTCCTCGACCTAGGTATCCGACTGCATGGCCACGATGACCGCCAGGTCGATGCGCTCGGCAACCAACAGGTCGAAGCACCTGGCCGGATTCGCCTCCAGAACCTGGACCTGCGGGCGCGAGGTGCGAAGTGCCGCGGCCAGCGGCGCGAGCAGCTGGGCTGCCGCGGTGGAAAATCCGCCGAGCCCGAAGTGGGACTGCACCTGGTCCCCGGCCTCCAGCACTGCGGCCCGCAGCCGCTCCCATTCCGTCATCAACGTGTCCGAGCCCGTCACGAGATACCGGCAGGTGGCCGTCAGGCGCACGCCCCGCCCGTCCTTGGTCAGCAGCTGCATTCCCAGCACGCGCTGCAGCTCACGCAACTGTGCCGACACCGCGGAGGGCGAGTATCCGGTGAGTTCCGCGGTTGCCCCGACGGTGCCGGTCCGGGCGAACACCCGAAGGGTCGTAAGACGTTGATCAATCATGCAAGCATTCTGCACCATTATCCCCAAAATCTTGCGCTTTTATTGCAGAGCGCCGATCCCTACCCTCGTGAGTAAGACGATTTCAGCATTTCGGTGACATGGATCACCATCAAGATCCGCGGCCCCGCATGCCACCCCATTCCTCCGAGGAGTAAACACATGTCTGCTTCAGTGAACGTGCCCCTGTCTTCACGCGGCAAGCTCGCTTCGTCATTGCCTGCAGAGCAGCTGGCCGAGATCGCCGAGTTGTTCGACTTCCGGCGCGAAGGGTATTCCCTTGACGCGCCGTTTTACACCGATCCGGCGATCTTCAAGATCGACATGCAGGCCATTTTCGGCGAACACTGGCTCTTTGCCGCAAGCGTCGCGGAGCTCCCGGAACCGGGCGACTACGTGACAGTGGACTACGGGCCCTACTCCCTGATCGTGCTGCGCAATGACGAGGGCGGCGTGAATGTCCTGCACAACGTGTGCCGTCACCGCGGTGCGAGGGTCTTGACCGAGACCACCGGAACCACGGGCAACCTGGTCTGCGGCTACCACTCCTGGACCTACTCGCCCAACGGCGACTTGATCCACGCCTCCGCGCCCGGCGAAACAAAGTTCGACAAGAGCTGCTTCGGTCTCAAGCGCGCCCACAGCCGCGTATACGCCGGTCTCATCTTCGTCTGCGTTGCCGAGGAACCGCCGGCCGACTTCGACGAAACCGCGAAGATCTTCGAGCCCTACCTCGCGCCCCACGACCTGGGCAAGACCAAGGTCGCCTACCAGCAGAACATCATCGAGGAGGGCAACTGGAAGCTCGTGATGGAGAACAACCGGGAGTGCTACCACTGCGACGGGCACCCGGAACTCGCCTGCTCCCTCTTCCCCACCTGGGGCCTGACGGAGGGCCTGATCCCGCCCCACCTCGAGGAGGTGTGGGACCGCAACATCGAGGCCCAGGCCGCGCTCGAAAAGCGCTGCCAGCGCTACGGCATTCCCTACGAGGTCGTCGAGGAACTCGACACCCGCGTGGCCGGAATCCGCATCTCCCGCGAGTCGCTCGACGGCGATGGCGAGTCGTTCTCGCCCGACGGACACCGGCTCTCCAAGAAGCTGCTCGGGGACCTGCGCGACTTCCGCCTCGGCCGCTGCTCGATGCACCTGCAGCCCAACAGCTGGTTCCACTTCCTCGGCGACCACGTCGTCACGTTCGCCGTGTTCCCCGTCAACGAGCACCAGACCCTGGTGCGCACCACCTGGCTGGTCGCCGACGACGCCGTCGAGGGCGACGACTACGACCTCGAAAAGCTCACCCACACCTGGAAGCAGACCAACCTGCAGGACAAGGCATTCGTCGAACTGTGCCAGAAGGGCGCCGGCAGCCCCGCCTACGAGCCCGGCCCGTACATGAAGAGCGAATACCAGGTCGAGGCGTTCATCAACTGGTACGTCCAGCGCGTGCAGGAACACCTGTCGTGACCATGACCGTGACCGAACCCACGACTACGACCGAGACCACGACTACGACCGAGACCACGACAACAACCGAGGCCACAACCACGACCATTACCGCGCCACACCAGGAGCCACAGCGCATCCGCGGCCTGGAAATGCCGTGGAACCGCGTGCTGGGCAGCACCGAGGGACCTGCCAGTGCCGCGCGCGCCCTGGGCCCCTGGCACCCGCAGGAGTTCCTGGCCGAATGCGTCGAGATCGTTCCGGAGGTCGGCGGAATGCTGACCTTCGTGTTCCGTCGCGCCGACGGCGCGCCCCTGGCGTTTAGACCGGGCCAATACGTGAACATCGCATTCCCCGTGAACGGCGAGGGCGGGGACCCGGTGGACCGCAGCTACTCCCTGTCCAGTTCGCCCACCAAGCCGTGGACCTTCGACATCACGGTGAAGCGGGACCCGGCCGGCAGGGTCTCGCCGTGGGTGCACGAAAACGTCGGACCCGGCACGGTGCTCGAAATGCTCGGACCCGTCGGCGCATTCCACCTGCCCGACGCCGACCGGCGGGCGCGCTACCTCCTGCTGGCCGCGGGCTCGGGCATCACCCCCATCATGTCCATGCTGCGGACCATCCATTCACTGCCCGGACAGGCGGACGTGGTGGTTCTTTACCACGGCGCGGCACCCGGAGGCTTCGCCTTCCACCAGGAACTGGGCTACATCGCCACCGTGGATTCGCGCGTCACCGTCCACTTCTCCCTGGGCGACCGCAGCGCGCCCGAGGACTGGGAAGGCCTCACCGGCCGGCTGTCCGCCGCGATGCTCGACGAGGTGGCACCCGACGCCAACGGACGCCAGGTCTACGCCTGCGGCCCCGAGGGCTACCTGAACAACGTGTCCGAGATGCTGGCCGCGGTCGGCGTCGACGACACCTCCATCCACATGGAATTCTTCTCCGGAGACCGCGAGACGACCCTGGAATACCAGGCGGAGGTCGAGCTGGCGGAGGAGATTGCGGAGGAAATCGCCGAGGAAATCGCCGAATCCGCGGAGGATTACTACGAAAGCCAGCCTTCCGCCCTCGGCATGTACGAACCGGCCTACGACGACGAGGGCCCGCTGGAGGCCACCGGCCTGCCGCTCGAGGCGGCCGACCCCGGCCTTGCCGAACCCGTTGCCCCCGAAGCCGAGGCGGAAGAAGCACCGGACACCTCCGCCCCCGACGCGTCGGCATTCGACACCGTCGGAACGGGAACCCTCACCCTGTCCTTTGTTCGCACCGGCATCAATGTCCTGATCAATCCCGAGGAAAAGATCCTTGGCATTGCCCAGCGGGCCGGAGTCAGGATCGGCGCGAACTGCCAGGAGGGCATGTGCGGCTCCTGCAAGATCGTCAAGCTCTCCGGGGATGTCGAGATGAACCACCAGGGCGGGATCCGGGCGCGGGAGATCGAGGCCGGCAAGTTCCTGCCGTGCTGCTCGACCGCCCGGACCGACCTGGTGATCGACGCCTAGCCGGCGCCTGCGCGTTTCAGCGCGCGATCGCCGGTTCCTGTTCCCGCACCAGCTCCGCCAGCCGCACCGGGTCGACGTGGAGGACTTCCCCGTTCTCCACCTTCGCGCCCAGCGGCCTGCCGGCGAGCGCGTCGCGCACGATCCGCATCGTCGCGCCGTGGCTGACGACCAGGATCCGGCGGCCGGGGTTCGCTTCGACGATCCGTTGCAGGGCGGGCAGCGCACGGCGCAGCACGGCCTGCCGGTCCTCGGCGTGTTCGGCCAACAGCGTGGCCTCCGCGTCGGGAATCCCCGCCATGATCCGGCCCTCGAGCGGGCCGAAGCCGCGCTCGATCACCTCGGGCACCGGCTCGCCGGTCGGGGCCCGAAGCACCTCGGCGATCAGCTGCGCGGTCCGGGCGGCGCGGGACAGCGGCGAGCCGAGCACCAGGTCCCAGCCCTGGCCCAGCAGCGCCCGCCCGACCTCGCGCGCCTGTTCGCGGCCCGTCTCGTTCAGCTCGATGTCGGTGCGCCCCTGCAGGCGACCGGCGAGGTTCCAGTCGGTTTGTCCGTGTCGTACCAGTGCCAGCGCGGTGTCCATGGCTCGAGCATAGGCGCTGCGCCGCGGCAGGCGGGAATCGCGCGGGCGGTGCCGGGGCGCAACGTAAGGACTCAAAGTTGGGTCACAATCGGACATATTGAGAGACTGTTACAACCATCCCGAGCGGCCGAGAGATCTGGTTTGATGACGCCGCAGCAACCTGCCACAGCCGGTGGTTACGGTGCTACCGCCAGAAACGATGGAGCTGCTTTCCGCCCCGACCCGGGCGGGTAAGCGACATTGATCCCGGGATTCCTGCCGCGATGGCCCCACGCACTGCGCGGGGCCGAAGAACCAGTCGACAAGGAGTCGCAAGCCACCATGGCCGAACACCAATTTGGATTCCGCACGCGCGCACTGCACGCCGGCGGCACCCCCGACGCCGAGCACGGCTCGCGCGCCGTTCCGATCTACCAGACCACGTCATTCGTCTTCAAGGACTCCGACGACGCCGCGAACCTCTTTGCGCTGCAAAAGTACGGCAACATCTACTCGCGCATCGGCAACCCGACCGTGGCGGCATTCGAGGAGCGCATCGCCTCCCTCGAGGGCGGCATCGGCGCGGTGGCCACGGGCTCGGGCATGGCCGCCGAGTTCATCACCTTCGCCGCGCTGGCCGGGGCCGGGGACCACATCGTGGCCTCCTCGAAGCTCTACGGCGGCACCATCACCCAGCTCGACGTGACGCTGCGCCGCTTCGGGGTGTCGACGACCTTCATCGACTCCACGGATCCGGCCGAGTTCGCCGCCGCCATCCAGGAGAACACCAAGGCCGTCTACACCGAGGTCGTGGCCAACCCCTCCGGCGACATCGCCGACCTCAAGGGCCTGGCCGAGGTCGCCCACGCCGCGGGCCTGCCGCTGGTGGTCGACTCGACGCTGACTCCCCCGTACCTGCTGCGCCCGATCGAGCACGGCGCCGACATCGTCATCCACTCGGCCACCAAGTTCCTCGGCGGCCACGGCACCACCCTCGGCGGCGTCGTCGTGGAGGCCGGAACCTTCAACTGGGGCAACGGCAAGTTCCCCGCGATGACCGAGCCGGTGGCCTCCTACGGCAACGTCTCCTGGTGGGACAACTTCGGCGAGTACGGCTTCCTGACCAAGCTGCGTTCCGAGCAGCTGCGCGACATCGGACCGGCCCTGCCGGCCCAGTCCGCGTTCCAGCTGCTGCAGGGCGTCGAGACCCTGCCCCAGCGCATGGACTCGCACCTGTCAAACGCCAAGGCCGTGGCCGCATGGCTCGAGGCCGATGAGCGCATCAGCTACGTGAACTATGCCGGGCTTCCCTCCCACCCGCACCATGAGCGCGCCAAGGAGCTGCTGCCCCTGGGCGTCGGCTCGGTCTTCAGCTTCGGCGTCAAGGGCGGCCGCGCCGCCGGCACCGCCTTCATCGAGGCGCTGCAGCTGGCAAGCCACCTG
The DNA here is from genome assembly GCF_045798555.1 of Paeniglutamicibacter sp. MACA_103. NCBI lineage: Bacteria > Bacillati > Actinomycetota > Actinomycetes > Micrococcales > Micrococcaceae > Paeniglutamicibacter > Paeniglutamicibacter sp. MACA_103. Next base: position 10,425 of record NZ_JBIXLN010000080.1, read on the forward strand.
GCCAACATCGGCGACGTGCGCACCCTGGTGCTGCACCCCGCCTCCACCACCCACCAGCAGCTTTCCGCGGAGCAGCTGGTTGCCGCCGGCGTGCCGGAGGACCTGATCCGCTTCTCGGTGGGCCTGGAGGACCTCGAGGACATCCTCTGGGACCTGGACCAGGCGCTGACCGCCTCGCAGCAGGTCGCGCAAGCCCCGGCCGGGGAAGCCTACGACGGGGCGGCCTGCTCCATCGACGCCGCCCGCGCGGCCGCCGTGACGGGAGCCAAGTAATGACCGCAACAGACATCCGCACCTGGGACGGCCCGAACGCGGCCGAGCGCCTCGAGATCCTGCGCAACACCAAGTCGATCGCGATCGTGGGCGCCTCCAACAAGCCCTCGCGCGCCAGCTATTTCGTGGCGACCTACCTGCTGTCCTCCTCCAAATACAAGGTCTACTTCGTGAACCCGGTGCTCGATGAGATCCTGGGCCAGCCGGTCTACAAGTCGCTGGCGGACCTGCCGGAAACCCCGGACCTGGTCGAGGTCTTCCGCAAGCACGACGACCTGCCCGGCGTGCTGGACGAGGCCTTGGCCGTGGGGGCAAAGACCCTGTGGCTGCAGCTGGGCTCCTGGCACGAGGAGGTCGCGGCGAAGGCCGAGGCCAACGGCATGAACGTGGTCATGGACCGCTGCGTGAAGATCGAGCACGCGCGCTTCCACGGCGGGCTGCGCCTGGCCGGATTCAACACCGGCGTCATCTCCTCCAAGCGCCAGCTGCTCGCCTAGCAGCACGAGCGCCGCTACGCGAAGGGTCCGTGGCCCCCACCCCCGGGTGTTGGGGGCGGGCCCGGGGGGGTTTGGGGGGGCCCCCCGGGGGGGCCCCCCCCGGGCC
>NZ_JBIXLN010000081.1:0-10545 GCF_045798555.1 Paeniglutamicibacter sp. MACA_103
GGGGGGGGGGGGGGGCCGGCGGCCCCCCCCCCCCCCCCCCCCCCGCGGAACTACAGGAATGGTCAGTTGTGCAGCGCGCGCAGGACCTTGTAGAACTCCGCCTTGCCTTCGAGCCCGATGCCCGGCAGATCGCCCGGAGCCACGCGGCTGTTGACGATGACGGCGTCGTCGGTGAAACCGCCGGTGGGCTGGAACTCGCCCGGGTAGGACTCGTTGCCGCCGAGCTTGAGGGCGGCTGCAATATGCAGGGAGAACTGGTGTCCGCCGTGCGGGATGCAGCGGCGTGAGGACCAGCCGTGCTGGGCCAGCATGTCCTGGATTCGCTTGTACTCAACCAGGCCGTAGCTTAGGGCGGGGTCGACCTGGATAAAGTCGCGGTCCGGGCGCATGCCGCCGTGGCGGATCAGGTTCCGGGCATCCTGCAGGGAGAACAGGTTTTCTCCTGTGGCGATCGGGTTCTTGTAGTGCTCGGAAAGGGTGGCGTTCAGGGCGTAGTCCAGCGGATCGCCGACTTCCTCGTACCAGAACAGACCGTACTGGTCGATGGCTTTGCCGTATTCGATAGCCGTTTCCAGATCGAACTTGCCGTTGACGTCCACCATCAGGCGGGAACCGTCGCCGTCGAGGACCTCGATCACGGCTTCGATGCGGCGGAGGTCCTCGGCGAGGTCGGCGCCGCCGATCTTCATTTTGACCACGTTGTAGCCCTTGGCGAGGAAGCCGCGCATTTCGTTCTGCAGGTCTTCGAGGCTCTTGCCGGGGGCGTAGTAGCCGCCGGCGGCGTAGACGAAGACGTCCTTGTCCGGGTCACCGTCACCGTAGTGATCCGAGATCCACCGGTACAGCGGGACGCCGGCGATCTTCGCGGCCAGGTCGTGCAGGGCCATGTCGACGACGCCGACGGCGACCGAGCGTTCGCCGTGGCCGCCGGGCTTCTCATTGGACATCATCAGGTCCCATGCCTTCTCCGGCGAGAGCTGTCCATCTTCATCGAGAAGGTCCTCGGACGGGGCATCCATGATGCGCGGCAGGATGCGGTCCTTCAGGATGCCCGTCGCGTTATAGCGACCGTTGGAGTTGAACCCATAGCCCACCAGAGGCTCACCGTCGACGAACACATCGGAGACAAGGGCGATGATCGTGCAGTCCATCTTGGTGAAGTCAATGAAAGCGTTCCGGATCGAGGAACTGATGGGGATGGTGCCGACGTGGGCGGAAACGATTTTCATCTTTGATCTCTCCTGAGTTGATGTCTTATTTCTTATAAGAACTCTGATCAAGGCTCGTCCGGGATGATGTGGGACACGATCCGTTTGAGCGAATATCTTATAAGACCTTGGGTTCAAGGCTAGTTCTAAGTGACGGGCAGCACAAGCACTTCGAGGAAATTTCTTATAAGAAGTTCACAAGGCGCTATGCTGTAGGCAAAGGGGGTCACACCTTGGCAAGAGATTCGGAGCAGCAGATGAGCACCACTAATGTCTTTTCCAGTAAGGGCAGTCTGGCGTACAGCGAACTCCGCCAACTAATCCTTTCCGGTGGACTTGCCCCGGGATCGCGCATCTCTCAGTATGAACTGGCCGACAACATGCAAATGAGCATCACCCCCCTGCGCGAAGCGATCCGTCGGCTCTCAAGCGAGGGGCTGATCACCATGGACACTCACCGCGACTCCCGGGTGGCCGCCATGAGCGCCACCGAAGCGCGAGAACTCCTTGAGGTCCGCCTCTCACTCGAACCATCGGCAACCGAACTGGCGGCTTCCCGCCGGACGGACGCCGATATAGCAGCAATGCGCGCAGCCGCCGAGAAGCTGCTGCCTGTCACGCGGGTCTGGGGCGAGGGTGCGATTGCGGTGCACCGGGAATTCCACCGGGCCGTCTATGTTGCCTCGCACAACGACGTCATGATCAAGCTCCTGGATGACCTTTGGGACAAATCTGACCGGTACCGCCGCGTCGGCCTGGAGCTCCCCTCTGGTGACGAACCCCGAACGATCGACTTGAACCAGCACCACCAGATACTCGAGCTCGTCATTGCCGGGGACGGCGCCGGCGCTGCCGAACTTGCCCGCACCCATATAGCCAACAGTCTCACGGCCTCTGTTACCGGAGCGCTAGAGGAGCGCGAGAACGTCCAGGCGGTAACTCCGGCGGAAAAAGCCTAGTATCCACCGGCATCCCGGCGATCGTCAGTACCCTGCCGCTGCCGTCGGCCCTCGGCCCGCACCGTCAGTCCGAGTGCCTACCGGACCGACGGGGCGGAACTCTTCTTCAGCCACACCTTGGTGCAACTGCCAGGTCCTTGTGGGTTCAAGAGCGTCAGCACTACCGGTATGCCGTGCTGATTCCACCGTAAACCTCCGAGCCCAGGAAGCTACACCATGGCCAATAGAGCGCTTAAAACGCAGTCCTTTACCCCTTCGGGATCCTAAGATTCATCCCATCCAATGCGGGTCTCCGAGGCCTTGGTTAGGCACCCCCAGGGTAACCGCATCGGGTTCGCATCACCGGGTGGTCAGCGATTTTTTGTCGACGGGTCAAGGTCAAATGTTGCTAGGGTGGTGGACCTCTATTCCGGTGCCGGAAATGAGGAATGACATGAGGTCTTCTCCCACGGTCAATGGGCCGTCATAGTTTTCACGTGTTCGCTCTACAAGCTTCTCATTGCTCACTCCCGGAATCCCGATTGTGCCGTTGACAATGTGGCTGTATACGGCCATTTGTGGCGCGGCTGTTTTGAATATCTGGCCTGCCTGTCGGGGGTTGGTGTGGTGGGCATACACGGTGGGAAGCGCCGAGGTATCCTCAAATTCCGCAACCTCGTGGATCATGACATCGACGTTTGAACCGTATTTGACGATGTTGTCAACCGGTATGGTGTCTCCGCTAATGAGCACCGAGTGCTCACCGAAATCAACTCGGTATCCGACGGACGGTTTAATTGCTCCCTTCGGATCGTGCTGCACATCGAACATGGTTACCCGGACACCGTCCTGGTCAAACACCACTCCTTCGTGTGTAAACTCCGTGGCGGACAAGCCCGTCGCCTCGGGCTTCACCTCCCCGTCCGCGACACGTACGTCGGCATCGTTCTTGAAAGCAGAGGTTAAGCCCTCTGCAATATTCCCCACGCCTTCGGGGCCATATAAGGAAAGTGCCTCCTGCCTTCCGCCCAGCGGCGGAATGTAACCGGTCATCCACAGGTCGGCCAGGCCACTGACATGGTCCGAGTGGAAATGAGTCAGGAAGACGCCGTCGATCTGGCCAAGTGACACGCCCGCCTGGTGCAGTCGTGTTGTTACGCCGCGGCCAGCATCAATGACCAGGTTCAACTTATTCGTCTGTACCAGGGTCGACATGCCCGCGCGCGACGTGCTGGGTAATGGGCTACCTGTTCCCAGCAGGGTTACTCGAAGTTCGTCGTCGTTCAAGGGTGCAGCGGCCGGATGTTGGGTTGGAGTGGTATCCATCTGGGCAGCCGCTGCCGCCTTAGGTTGCGGAAGATCGTTGTCCGCGCATCCAGCGGCGACCATGCAAAGCATCCCGCTGAGCGATAGCGCAGTGAATCGAAAAAGACGGGTGTGAAGTGGGGACTTTCCCATCGTGAGCTCCTTTGTCAATTGGGTAGTGAATGGTTCTGCTCCACTCGAAGGTGGGTTTCGTTAGCGGAATTCCAATGAAGACGACTTTGCGGATGGCGACGGCCGTCGAGAAGGTTTCGTAGTTGAGCCTTGGCACGCGTAGATCCAGCATGTCCCCGGAAGCGCTTTTTGCTACTCTGCGCTTCAGAGCCAGTCCGTTCCTGTCCATTCCAACCTCAGCCTTACGGTCGTGTGTGGTCACAACCCGTGGTTCGACGATTGCAAGCAACGAAACGAAGAGGTAGCTATCAGTCGACAACCGAGGGAGGCGTAAGCACGGAATTTTCATTGCGGCCGGCACTCGGGCTAGTGCCAATTTTGTGACGTGAAGCACATCGGTGCTATGAGGTTTCTGCTGGGCGGGAAGAATCCTTGTTTGCTTGAATCGCGAGTGGTGGGCGGGTATCGTTCGGGCGCATCCATTGCTGCACCTGAATTGTGCGCGAAGTGAGGCCGCCCAGGTAGCGGCGAAAGATCCTTCCCGTCCAGCGGGAAGGATCTGGTTGCCCGGGATCGTGACTTGCAACACTTTGGGTATCACGCAGCGCTTCTCCGAACCGGATATCGGGTGAGGTTGCTTCCAAAAAACTTTCACTACCCATTGCCAAGGAGAGATCTTGATGGAGACCATGCGCGCAGCGAGGATGCACGATGTGCGCCAGCCGATGCTGCTGGAAGATGTGCCCAAGCCGGTTCCCGGGCCTCAGGATGTGAGGGTACGGGTGATGGCTTGCAACATAGTGCCAAATCTCGCCAACGTGCTGCACAATTGGACCACTTGGTTCCCACAGAACCCGCTGCCGCAACTGCCGGCGATTTTTGGTCTGGACCCGGCCGGCGTAGTCGAGGCGGTGGGCAGCGATGTCAAGGACTTCAAGCCCGGTGACAGGGTCTACGCCAATCCCGGTCGCTTCTGCGATTCCTGCAAGGAATGCAGGTCGAATAATCGGATGCACTGCCAGAACTTCGCATTCTCAGGCTACTTCGGGCTTACCCCCACCAGCGGGCGGATGCTTGAGCGCTACCCGTACGGCGGGTTGGCTGAATATACCTTGGTCCCGCAGTATTCGCTGGTGCGGCTGCCGGATTCAATGAGCTTCGAGACCGCTGCACGGCTCGGATATCTGGGCACCGGCTTTGCGGGGCTGCGCAAGGCCGAGGTAGGACCGGGCACCACGGTGCTGATCAACGGCATCAGCGGCACCCTCGGATTGGGCGTGGCCCTGTTCGCGCTGGCCATGGGCGCTTCCATGATCATTGGCACCGGCCGCAACCGGGAATTGCTGAACAAGGTCAAGGCCCTGGCTCCGGAACGGATCATTACCCACTGCACCCAGGACGGACCAGTCAGCACCAAAGCCAAGGAGCTGACGGGACACGGGGTGGATGTGCATATAGACGCCCTGGGTCCTGGGGCGGATCACGACGCGTTCAACGACGGGATCTACTCGCTGCGGCGCGGCGGCGTCTCTGTGAACATCGGGGCGACCGCGGGCCTAGTCCCCATGGATGTGCACCACATGATGGACGCCCAGTTGCGGTTGATCGGATCGTGCTGGTTCAGCGCGGGCGAGGGGCAGGCGATGGTGGACATGGCCGCCGCGGGTGTGGTGGACCTGTCGGTGTTCGAGCACATCATCTATCCGCTTGATGATGTCAATGAAGCGATTTCAGGGATCGCGGCGCGCAACGGAGGGTTCAGCAACTTCATTATTTCACCCGTGTAAGACTCACAGCACCGACCTTCGCGTGGCGGTCTAGGATCAACACTCAAGATTGGCAGTACTCGCAGTACTTATGGGGGAGTAGAAAATGGCAGGTAACAGTTCGAAGGCTGGACGCAGCGTGGTCAGCAAGGCGATAGCCATCCTGGCGGTGTTCTCCGGACACCGCGTCGAGGCGGGACTGAGCGAAATCGCACGCTTGACGCAACTGCCGACTAGCACGACACACCGCTTGTTGGCGGACCTCGTCGACAGTGGGGCGCTGGACCGAACCCCCAGCGGCCGCTACGTCATCGGGCTGAATCTGTGGGGTATCGCCAGCCGCGCTCCACAGTCCTACACGCTGAGCCAAGCAGCAGTTCCTTACCTGCAACGGTTGCTGGAAGTCTCCAAGGAACATGTGCACTTGGTGACGCTGCATGGCAGCTACGGCCTGGTGCTGGAGAAGCTCTCCTGGCATTCGGTGCCAGACCGGATCTCCCCGGAAGGCACCAAACTGCCCTTGCACGCCAGCGCCACGGGTCAGGTGTTGCTGGCCTTTGGCAGCGCCAGTACCCGCGACATGGTGCTATCGGGGCCGTTGACTGCCTACACGCCACGAACTCTGGTAACCGCGGATGACCTACGCAGACGCCTCCAGATTGTGCGGCGGCAAGGCTGCTCTCGCAGTTATGGCGAACTAGTGTCGGCCCAAACGGCGCTGGCCGCTCCGGTGTTCGGTGTAGACGGGACGCTGGTGGGCAGCATCGGAACGATCGTTGGCAATGATGAACGTGATTTGGAGACCATCGAACGAGCCGTGCGGCAGGAGGCCAGCAACCTGACCCAATACCTGCAATCCGTGCCCCCCGACCACCGAGATACCCCGAACTTCCGGCCCATGCCACACACCCTCACGGCTACGCCGCCATCTTCGGAGTGTCCCGCCACGGACTGACCCGACTCACACCGCCGCGGTCCGAGACAGGCCATAAGCCGCTTCGGACCCAGACTCCCAAGAACACATAAATGACAGTGCCTTGGCTCCGTGTTGCCTTTTTCGGGTGAACACTTTCGATTTCCCCTACAGAAAGAAGGAAAGAATGATTCGCCGAGTAGTGGTCGCCACGAATGAGGCCGGCAAATCGGTGATCGTCAGCGACGGCACCCCGCCGGTGCACCGGGAATATATCCACACCCCCGGGTTTGCGGACGCATTGGTCTGGCGGACCGACGCCACGCCCCACGCGTCCATCGAATCCGCTCAGCATCCGCTGGCCGACTATGTCCCCGGAGTTGGCGAGACGATCGCCCTGGCCATCACCTTTCCGCCAGGCAGCGTCTATGCCGATGCCGAATTCGACCCGCTGGCCGCCCGCGCCGAGGATTTGGCCACCAAGCCAGGACTGGCCGAATGCTTCGAAGAGGAGAACCCGGGCATGCATACCACCCCCACCATCGACTATGCCGTCGTCACCGACGGGCAGTTGGTGTTGGAACTGGACGACGGTGAGCAAGTCTCCTTGCAACAAGGAGATGTGCTCGTGCAGAACGGGGCACGCCACGCCTGGCGCAACCACAGTGACAAACCGGCCACGCTCTTTGTGGTGCTCATGGGTGCCGTTGTGCAGCCGGCCCAGCCAACGCTTACCCAAGCGCGGCAGGCCAGCAGCATCTAGCTGCGAAAACCTTCAATCCAGCCGAAAACCGTGCCCGCTGTGGCACACCGATCAATGGCCGGCATTGCCGGCAGGAGAGAGAAAAGAAAATGAAGTTCGTTTCCTACGTACGCCACGATCAAGAGTCCTTCGGAGCAGTGGTCGACGAGCAGATCGTGGATCTGCGTGAAGTGACCGGTGTGGAGACCCTGACGGAATTCATCGCAAGTGAAAGCTATGCCAAGCGCGAGGCTCTGGTGACAGGCCAACCTCGCTTCCCGGTTGCCGAAGTTCGCCTGTTGCCTCCGATTCCGCGCCCGGAAAAGATCGTCTGTGCCGTGCGCAATTACATGGACCACCACCAGGAAGTGCTGGATGCGGGGATGCAGCGGGAACTGAGTGACTTCCCACCGATCTTCCTTCGGGTCTGGCGCTCCCAAACGGCACATGGCGGACCTATTATCCGTCCCAATGCCTCGGAGTCCCTGGACTGGGAAGGGGAATTGGCGGTCATCATCGGGAAGGAAGGACGCAACATCCCCGAAGACGAGGCATGGGATCATGTGGCAGGCTACAGCTGCTACAACGACGCCAGCGTGCGTGAATGGCAGTTCCATGCCAAGCAGATCGCCGCCGGCAAGAATTTTGAGAACACGGGCGGTTTCGGCCCGTGGATGGTTTCCGCGGACGAGATCGCGCCGGGGCAGCAGCTGAACATCATCACGCGTTTGAACGACGAAGTGGTGCAGTCAGGACACACCGGCAACCTGATCTTCTCGATTCCGCAACTGATCAACTACGCCTCAACCATCTTCACCCTCGTGCCCGGGGATGTGATTGTCACCGGCACCCCCGCCGGTGTGGGATGGAGTCGCAAGCCCCAGCGTTTCATGAAGCCAGGGGACACCGTCGAGGTGGAGATCGAAGCGATCGGCACCTTGGTCAACCCGGTCATGGCGCAGGTCTAGACGATGACCAGCTACCGAATCCGCAAGAAGCATGTGGCCATCGAAACCGTCTTCCACGACGGGGGGCCGGAGCCCGAGCGCCCGCTACGAGTGGGTGCCGCCACCGCGGTGGTCTCCAACCCCTACGCCGGACGCCACGAACAGAACCTGTTGCCACTGATGGCCGAATTGCGCGAGCTGGGCCAAGTGCTCAGCCGCGACCTGGTCGACGCACTGGGAGGTGCCGGGAACATCGAGACCTACGGCAAGGGCGCGATCGTGGGCCTGAACGGCGAGATCGAGCATGCTGCCATGTGGCACGAAGCCGGCGGCTGGGCCATGCGGCAAGTCCTCGATGAGCCAAAGGCAATGGTGGCCTCGGCCCAAGCAGTGGCAACTGCCGGCTACCGGTTGATGGTCCCCATGCACTACATCCATGCCTCCTATGTCCGCAGTCACTACAGCGGCATGGAAATCGGGTTGCAGGATGCACCTCGACCGAATGAGATGCTCTTCGCCGTGGTCATGGGCGATGGCGGCCGGGTCCATTCACGGCTGGGCGGACTGACCAAGGATGCAGTGAGCGTCCACGACGGCCAACGCTGACCGACAGAACCGACATTTCAAAGTAAAGGAAGCAGCATGAGCAACTATGCACCGGCCCTCTCGCACTTCGGGGTCTTCGTCAGTGACCTGGATATGATGTCCCGGTTCTACTGCGACGTGTTCGACATGGTCGTCACCGATCGTGGTGAGGGACAAACCATGCCGTTCACCATCGCGTTCCTCAGCGGCAACCCGCTGCAGCACCACCAACTGGCACTGGCCAGCGGTCGGGATCTGGATCACCCGAGCACGGTTATGCAGATCTCCTTCAAGATCAAGGATATCGAGCATCTGCGCCAGGCCCAGGAACGGGCATTGGGTGAAGGCGCGAGTGACATGCGTGGCCTGAACCACGGCAATGCACTGTCGATCTACTTCAAGGATCCGGAAGGGAACACTGTCGAGGTCTATCTCGACACTCCTTGGTACGTCGCCCAGCCGCATGGTGATCCGTTGGACCTGAGCCTGAGCGATGAGGAGATCTGGGCCGAAACCGAACGGATCGTGAAAGCCGATCCGACCTTCAAGACGGTCGAGCAATGGCGGAACGAATTCGCCCGTGCCTAGGAAAAGTGCTTCGATCCGGGCAACGCTTACCTGAATTACCGGCGTTCCGCGCTGAAGACCTCCAAGCGGCGGGATGAATCGCAGGTAAGAACCGGCATCGCAGGCTTCCGAAAGATCGGGCTGTCACCGTGAAACACCGGGGCAGCCCGATCCCCCCATCCACATAGCAAGCGGCAGGAACTCCGATCAAATGCATATGGTGCTTCCCGGATCGCCGCAACGACATCTCAAAGGACAAAAAATGAAAAAGCGTTCACTCATCGCTGCTACTTCGGCAATGCTCCTGTTGACCACAGCGTGCGGTTCCTCGAATGAAGCACCCGCGGCGCAGGCCGAAGGGAAGAAGAAAATCACGGTTGCAGCCATGGCGATTTCCAACACGGCTCCGATCTGGCTCGGAAAGGAAAAAGGTTTCTTTGAGGCCGAAGGCCTGGACCTCACCATCGAGCCTGTCGCTGGTGGCGCGGACATTCCGGGCGTCGTCAGCGGAAACTATGACTTTGCCTTCGGCAACGTCATGTCCGTCTTCGTGGCCAAGGAACAGGGTCTGGACCTGCGCTTCGTGAGCAACGCCGCCTCCGCGAGCAATTCGGTGGAGTCGGATTCCGGCGCCGTGATCGCGCCTGAAGGCTCCGGCATTAAGTCGGCCGCTGACCTGGCAGGCAAGAAGGTCTCGGTCAACAACCTCAACAATATCGGCGACACCACAGTAAGAAGCGCAGTGGAAGCCGCAGGCGGAGACCCACAAAGCATTGAATTCGTGGAGATCGACTTCCCCAATGTCGCCGCAGCGTTGGAAACCAAGCAGATCGAAGCTGGCTGGGTCACTGAACCCTTCATGACCACCGCAATCGCTGATGGAGCCCACGTGGTTTCCTACAATTTCAAGGAAACGCATCCGAAATTGGACATCGCCGGCTACTTCACCAAGGGTGAGGTCATCGAACAGGATCCGGAACTCGTCAAGAGCTTCCAGGCAGCGATGAAGGAATCCCTGGAATATGCGCAGCAAAACCCGGACGAGGTCCGCGACATCATTGCCACCTATACCAAGATGGACGCAGCGGTGCTTGACAAGATCATCTTGCCGGACTTCCGCCCCGACTTCGACAAAGAGGCGCTCACCGGGCTGGGAGACTCAGCTGTCAAATACGGAACCCTGAAGCAGGCACCGAACCTCGAAGAACTGTTGCCATGATTCCGGGAACCATGGGAAGTAGGGTTTCGATGAAGAGTTGCAAGCCATGACCCAGGTGATCGAGTCATCGACGCGTGCCGGGACAAAGGCCACCGCCTCCCGAGCGCCGTCCAGGGGATGGCCGAAGTGGGTGCTGGGGCTGGTCGGCGTCGTGGCGTTCCTGGGGTTCTGGGAATTGATGCCGATCCTGGGGATCGTGCAGGCCAAGTACCTGCCCCCGGCG
>NZ_JBIXLN010000082.1:0-7885 GCF_045798555.1 Paeniglutamicibacter sp. MACA_103
AATCGATTCGCCGGCGAATCGATTCGGCCCAACAAGAAATCGCGTGCAGTTGGCCCCCGGGGGGAACCCTCTGCACGCGACCATTGGATCTCGTTCGGCGGCCTGACCGCCTGCGGCCTCTACTTGTCGCCGTCGCCGAATGCATTGAGCAGGGTGCGGACCATCTCGTCGGGAAGACCCGTGTGTCGGACAACGATCGTCGTGGCCTCGTCGAGTTCGCCCATGCGCAAGTGATCCAACAATTCCGTGCGTTCGGGCTCCACGAGGTCATTGATGCTGAATCTCACCGCACCGTCCGGGCCTTGTCCCTCGAAGCTGAAGTCCGCGATGTTTGCTGTCGGGGTCTTGCCTCCGCCCAGCGGGGACGCCGCCAACATCCGCAGGACCTCCTCCTGATCCAAGCCGGAGTGCTTGGCGATGAGCGCCGCGGCCCCCGGCAGGTCCTCGTCACGGACCAGCGACAGGAACTGGTCGTATTCGGCAGGCGGCAAGTCTTCGCTGGCGAACTCGCGGGATTCCCCGTCAACCATGTAGGCGACCTTGAATTGCGTGGAGGTCCGCTCCGATTCGCTGCCAAATTCCTCGGCCCACTCACTCGGCACAACCCAGGGGTCGTCGGTGCTTGCCGCGCCGTCCACCGGATCCTGCGAAGCTGCTTCCTGGGCCGGAGGGACGGGATTCTGCTGGACGGGATTTCCGGCTGCCGCGCCGGGTGCTTGCGGCGCGGCAGCCTCGGGTTCTTCGGCTTTCGCGGTCTGGCGTTCGGCCTCGAGCTGCTGGGCAATCGTGGGGCCGTTGGAAGGCTCCTTGCGGATCTGGGGGAAACGCTCCAGGCTTCGGACCGCAATGATGCTGGCCTTGTACCCGGCACCGGTCATGGCCTTGTAGTTTTGCACCGCGGCCATGAAATCACCCTGTGCCAAGGACTTGTAGACGGCCCGGTGGCCCTCTGCGGTCAGCCGCTCGGCGGCCGATTGTGCCGATTCCGGGGTGATTGCGGCAGAAACCTCGGCCGAGTTCTTGATGCGCAGCCTCTTTAACCCGATCCACGCAAGTCCGAGAATGAGCAGCGGGACGACGACCCAAAGCAGAATTTCCATGTCTCTAGCCTACGGCCCCGTGAGACACAGTGCGGAACTTGGTGGTCGCAAGATTGTGCCGGTGGCGCCCAATTGCCCGTGCCGTCGGCGCCTTCCGCCCCGGCCTCCGGGCATCCACGGTTCGTGCCATTTCAATCTGTCCCCGGACACAAAAACGGGTCGCGTTGCCGCCGAATTTCGACGACAATACGACCCCCTTTTCCCCCCGTTCGGCATTTCCGATGCTCCGAGCCACCGTCGCATCGGAAACAGGACTCAGACGACCAACGGAACCTCGTAAATTTCGTCGGCCAAGTGTCCTGCGCGCTCGTGGATCCGCTGAACCGCTTCTTTCGAGGGCCCTTCGGAGAGGCAGAAAATCTTCCCGCTCTCCGGGTCCGCCCACGCCTTCTTGAATTCCACGTTTTCCTCGCCCTGGATGGCGAGATCGGCCGCGTGTGCAGCCTTGAGATCGGCCGCAGACAAACCCTGCATGTGGTTGTGTACGTCCATGAATTCGGCCATGACTTCTTCTTCCCTGGATGTAGGTGAACGCAAGAATGGGAACAGCGTTCGCCCCATTTTGACACCAGGCCTGCCTTGAAGGAAGAGAAGGGAAGCCGGTGTTTATGCCGTCCAGGATTTCCCGGAGCGGGCGGCAGCAGTTGCCCGGATCAGCCCGCCACTCCCAGCACAAACGGAAGCACCCCGGGGGCTCCGGCCACGCGCAGGATCCTGGCCGCTTCCGTCAACGACCACCGGCTGTCTGCCAGGTCATCGAGCAGCAGGACCGGACCCGGGGCGCCTGCCAGCTTTTCGGCCATTTCCGCGGGAACCACAAATTGGTCCCAGACCGCGGCAAGCCGGAAGGCGGAGTTTCCGCCCGAGCCGCCGCGCGGACCATGATCCCGGTATTCGAGCTGGCCCAGATATGGCAGCCTTCCGATGCCCGAAATGCCCTGGGCAAACGATCCCACCAATTGCGGACGGGTCCGCGACGGCATGGAAACCACGGCGACCGGCCGGGTGGACCATTTCCACTCGCTCAGGACCTTGACGCAGGCATCCAGCATGGCTTGTGAAATGGGCGCGTCCGGCTCGTCGGCATTTTCCAGCAATGCACGCAACCGGCCTCCCCAGCCCAGGTCGGTCAGGCGCGCCAGCGCCCGGCCGTCCTCGGCCTGGAACTCGGGCTTGATCTTGCCCTTGAGCTGCACACCAAGTTTCTCCATGCCGCCCGGGTACATCCGGCGTGCCTCGACCAGCGCGCCGACCCGGCCCAGCGCCGTCTGCGCCGAGTCCTTGGCCGATTCCTGGATATCGTCGCTGAACCAGACGCCTGCACAGTTGTCGCACCTGCCGCACGGTGCGGCGGCAGGGTCGTCCAGTGCCCTTGACAGGAATTCCATGCGGCAGGTCTTCAGGTTCTCGTAGTCGAGCATGGCGTTTTGCTCGGCCACGCGGGCGGCGGCCACGCGGGTGTAGCGTTCGGCGTCGTAGAACCACTGGGCGCCGGAGCGGATCCAGCCGCCGGACACCCTTTCCACCGCACCGTCCACGGCGAGCACCTTGAGCAGGAGCTCAAGCGGGGTGCGCTTGATGTTGACCCGGGCTTCGAGCGCGGGCACCGAGAGCGGCCCCTGGGTGGCGCCGAGTTCCTGCAGGACGGCGTGCGCCTTTTGTTCGTCGGGCATGGAACTGGTGGCAAAGTAGCGCCAGATTTCGCGGTCCTCCGGCCCGGGCAACAGCAGGACGTCGGCATTGATGCTGCCACGCCCGGCACGGCCCACCTGTTGGTAGTAGGCCACCGGGGAGCTGGGCGCCCCCACGTGGATGACGAAGCCGAGGTCCGGCTTGTCGAAGCCCATGCCCAGCGCGCTGGTGGCCACCAGCGCCTTGACCTCGTTGTTCTTCAGGGCGGTTTCGGCGCGGTGGCGTTCCTCGGTGTCGGTGCGCCCGGAATAGGCCAGCACCCGGTGGCCGGCCTCGGCCAGCAGCCGGGTGATGTCCTCGGCCGCGGAGACCGTCAGCGTGTAGATGATGCCCGAGCCGTGGAAGTCGTTCAGGTGCGTGAGCAGCCAGGCGAATTGCGAGCGCGGCGAGGACAGCCGCAGCACGCCCAGGCGCAGGGACTCGCGGGCCAGCGAACCGCGCAGCGTGAAGACGTCGGCGCCGCCCACGGCCAGCTGCTCCTGCACGTCGTGGACCACCCGCTCGTTGGCGGTGGCGGTGGTGGCCAGCACCGGGACGCTGCCGGGCAGCGCGTGGATGAGGTCCTTGATGCGGCGGTAGTCGGGGCGGAAGTCATGGCCCCAGTCGGAGATGCAGTGCGCCTCGTCGATCACCAGCAGCCCCATCCGGGCAACCAGTGCCGGCAGCTGGGTGTCGCGGAAAACCGGGTTGTTCAGCCGCTCCGGGGACACCAGCAGCACGTCCAGCTCGTCGTTGTCGAGCTTTTGGGCAATGGACTGCCAATCCAGGGCGTTGGCGGAGTTGATGGCCTCGGCCCGCACCCCGGCCCGGGCGGCGGAGGCGACTTGGTCGCGCATCAAGGCCAGCAGCGGGGAGACGATCAGCGTCGGTCCGGCACCGCGGGCGCGCAGCAGCAGCGAGGCCACGAAGTACACGGCGGACTTTCCCCAGCCGGTGCGCTGCACCACCAGGGCGCGTCGTCCCCCGGCCACGAGGGCCTCGATGGCCTCGAACTGGCCTTCGTGGAACTCCGCGTCGTCCCGGCCGACCAAGGAACGCAGGATGGAAGTGGCAGCGGAGCGCAGGTCCGAATCAATGCTGGGTGTGTAGGCGTCCATGGACCCCAGTATTCCAGTGTCCACCGACACTTGCCCGCACCGGCGGGAATCCACCCCCTATGGAACTACTCACCTTCGATGACCCAAATCCGCGCGGTGACGCGGCAAGCGGATAAGCTCGATGCTGTGAGTGTGGAAATCGATCTTTCTGAGTCCTTCAAGGCCTACGACGTGCGCGGCATTGTCGGGGCCACCATTAGCGCCGAGGCGGTCGAGGCCATCGGCGCCGCATTCGTCGACGTGTTGGGCCTGGCCGGCCAGGACGTCCTGGTGGGCGGGGACATGCGCCCCTCCTCCCCCGAGTTTGCCGCCGCCTTCGCGCGCGGGGCCGCCTACCGCGGCGCCAACCCGAAGATGCTGGGGCTGATTTCCACCGACGAGCTCTACTTCGCCGCCGGGTCGCTGAACAGCGCCGGGGTGGTGTTCACCGCGAGCCACAATCCCGCCGCCTACAACGGCATCAAGATGGCCAAGGCCGGCGCGGTGCCGGTGTCATCGGACACCGGGCTCTTCGACATCCGCGACCTGGCCCAGAGCTACCTGGACGAGGGCCTTCCGGTGTCCACCGAGGCACCCGAGGGCACCATCACCGAGATCGACGTGCTGGCCGGCTACGCCGACTACCTGCGCGAGCTGGTGGACCTGACGGGCATCCGCCCGCTGAAGGTCGTGGTCGACGCGGCCAACGGCATGGGCGGGCTCACCACCCCCGCGGTGCTGGGCGACACGCTGCTGCCCGGGCTGCCGCTGGAGATCATCGAGATGTACTTCGAGCTCGACGGCACCTTCCCCAACCACCCGGCAAACCCGCTGGAGCCCGAGAACCTGCGCGACCTGCAGGCGGCGGTGCTCAAGCACGGCGCGGACATCGGCCTGGCGTTCGACGGGGACGCGGACCGCTGCTTCGTGATCGACGAGAAGGGCCAGCCGGTCTCCCCCTCGGCCATCACGGCGCTGGTGGCGGTGCGCGAGATCGCGCGCGCCCAGGCCGCCGGCGAGGACACCCCGGTCATCATCCACAACCTGATCACCTCCCGCGCCGTGCCCGAGGCCGTCACCGCGGCCGGCGGCCGCCCGGTGGTCACCCGCGTGGGGCACTCCTTCATCAAGGCCGTCATGGCCGAGCAGGGTGCGGTCTTCGGCGGGGAGCACTCCGCCCACTACTACTTCCGCGACTTCTACAACGCCGACACCGGCATGCTGGCCGCGATGCACGTGCTGGCGGCCCTGGGCCACCAGGACTCCCCGCTGAGCGAGTTCGCCGCCGAATACGAGCCCTACGTTTCCTCCGGCGAGATCAATTCCGAGGTCGAGGACAAGGCCGGGGCGGTCGCCCGGGTGCTCGAGGAGTTCGCCAACGGATACGACCTCAACGACGAGCACAGCGGCTTCGTCTGCCCGCCATGCCACCCGGACCTGGCGGACCGCGAGACCATTGTGAGTACCATGGACGGGACGACCGTGACGGCAGCCGATGGCTCGTTCTGGTTCAACCTCCGCCCCTCCAACACCGAACCCTTCCTCCGCTACAACGGGGAAGCCATTGACCGCAAGACCATGGAACTCGTCCGTGACGGAGTTCTGGATATCGTCAGGAGCAACGCATGAGCACCCCGGAAAACAAGATCACCGAACTCGACGCCGCCGCACAGGCGGAGCTGAACAAGGTCCTGGGCACCGCCCTGGGCGTGGCCCGCGAGCAGCTGGAGGAGCAGGGCGTGTTCCTGCCCTTCGCCATCGCCGTTGAACCTGCCACCGAAGAAAACGCCGAGCCCGAGCTGCGCCTGCTGGCCGTCCAGCCCACCGAGGACCTGGACGACCCGGAAGCCGACATCGACGCCGAAATCATGATGAAGGACCTGGTCCAGCTGTTGGCAGACCAGCGCGATTCCTTCAACGCCGTCGCCTTCGTTTCGGACGTCACCTTGCTGGACGACGGCATGGACGCCGTCCACGTGCTCGCCGAACACCGCGACGGCGCTTCGATCGCCATTGTCCAGCCGTACACCGCGCCGGACCCGGAAACCGGGATCTGGGAATTCTCCGAGCCCAGCGCCGAGGGCGGCCAGATCCAGGTCTGGGCCTAGTCCCCGACAGCCTTCCGGCCTGTGGCCCGGAACCCCTCAGGGGGTTCCGGGCCACAGGTCTTTGCGCTCGCACCCGGGAGACCGCGGTGCGGCGTCGGTGTCTCCCCTGTGCAGCCCGGCACATCCCACGGCACCGCGGTCCAACACCTGCGAGAATGGAACACGTGAAACTCAGCGCCTTTGCAGACGTGTGCCTGCGCACCTTGATGTTTCTCGGCTCCCGTCGCGACCAACAGGTCACCACCAAGGACATCGCCGAGCAGATCGGCGTGCCCTACAACCACGTGGCCAAGGCCATTGTGGAACTGCGCAACCGCGGCGCCCTGGACGTGGCGCGCGGGCGCTACGGCGGTTCGCAAATCACCGACCAGGGCATGCGCCTGCGCGTGGGCACCCTGATGCGCGACCTCGACGGCCGCGAGGATGTCGTCGACTGCATTTCCGAGGCCGGCGCACCCTGCCCGCTCCTCGCTGCGTGCAAGCTGCGCGGCGCCCTGCGACGGGCCCGCGAGGCGTTTTATGCGGAACTCGACCTCATGAGCGTCAACGATCTCACGGCAACTTCCTCCGGCACGCGGCTGCCCTTCCCCACGCTTCCGTAACCGCCCGAGGCCGGCAGGTCCCGGCGGCGGAGCCACGCTTGCCCGCCCCGGAAGGACTGCGTGCTCCACGAATGTGGCGGCCGATTTGCATCTGACTTCTACCCACTGTAGAAATGAATTATCAATCTTGCATATTTCATGCAAGATAACGTTCCCCCTTCGTCAGGAGCCACCAGATGCTTTCCGAGAAGTCCCGCCCGGTCATCGAGGCCACGCTGCCAATCATTGGCGAGCGCATTTCCCACATCACCCCCAAGTTCTATGACCGCTTGTTCGCGGCCCACCCGGAGCTCCTGGACGGAACCTTCTCCCGTGCCAACCAGAAGAACGGCGCGCAGCAGCAGGCGCTGGCCGGATCCATTGCCGCTTTCGCCACCCACCTGGTCAACAACCCCGGCACCCTGCCCGAGGCAGTCCTCGCCCGCATTGCCCACAGGCACACCTCGTTGGGCGTCGTCGAGGCGCAGTACCCGACCGTGTACGAGCACCTCTTTGCCGCCATCGCGGAGGACCTGGGCGATGCGGTGACCGCCGAGGTCGCCGAAGCCTGGACCGAGGTCTACTGGCTCATGGCCGATGCCCTGGTCAAGATCGAGAAGGGCCTCTACAAGCAGCAGGCCAACGACAAGATCTGGACCGACTGGAAGCTCGAGTCCAAGGTGGCCGCGGGCTCCGGCTCCATCACCTTCCGCTTCGTCCCGGCCGACGACACCCCGGTCACCGTGGCGAAGGCCGGCCAGTTCGTCTCCGTCCGCGTCCCGCTGCTGGACGGCTTGCGCCAGTGCCGCCAGTACACGCTCAGCGACGCCGTCACCTCCACCACCGAACGCGTGATCACGACCAAGTTCGACGGAGGCGGCGAGGTTTCCCCGTTCATGCACGGGCACCTGGATGTCGGGGACGTCGTGGAGCTTTCCAACCCCTACGGCGACCTGGTCATCGACACCACCGGTGCCCCGATCGTGCTGGCCACCGCAGGCATCGGCTGCACCCCGAGCGCCTCCGCGCTGGCCACGCTCGCCGCAGCAGGCTCGGACCGCAAGGTCCTGGTGCTTCATGCCGAGGCCACCGAGGACGCCTGGGCGCTGAAAGAGCAGATGCGCGAATCGGTCCAGGCGTTGCCCAACGCCGAGATGAGGCTGTGGCTCGAGGACATCAACGCCAAGGCCGCGGACACCGAAGCCACCGAGGGCTACATGTCCCTGGCCGGCCTCGATCTGCCGAACGATGCCCGCCTGTACCTGTGCGGCCCGCTGCCGTTCATGCGCGCGGTCCGCTCGCAGGCCATCGACGCGGGGATCCCCGCC
>NZ_JBIXLN010000083.1:0-7116 GCF_045798555.1 Paeniglutamicibacter sp. MACA_103
CCGTCCCCGTCTCCCCACCCCCTCCCAACACCTGAAGGCTCCTCCCTTGATGCCCGATTCCACCCGGCGCCCCGCGCGCAACCACCCCAATCCCCTGCGTGACCGCCGGGACCGGCGCCTTGACCGCATTGCCGGCCCCTCCGCCCTGGTGTTCTTCGGCATCACCGGCGACCTGGCCCGCAAGAAGCTCATGCCAGCCGTCTACGACCTGGCCAACCGCGGCCTGCTGCCGCCGAATTTCGCCGTCGTGGGCTTCGGGCGCCGCTCCTGGAGCGCGGCCGAGTTCGCCGCCGAGGCCAAGGCCTGGGTGCGGGACCATGCGCGCACCCCCTTCAACGAGACCGTGTGGGAGCAGCTGGCCAGCGGCTTCAGGTTCATTTCCGGCGGGTTCGACGACGACGCCGCGTTCATCACGCTCCGCGAGACCCTCGACGACCTGGCAAAAAGCCGCAGCACCGGCAAGAACCACGCCTTCTACCTCTCGATCCCGCCGAACTCCTTCGAGACGGTCTGCGAGCAGCTCTCGCGGCACGGGCTGGCCAACGACGACTCCCCCGACGCCGGCTGGTCGCGCGTGGTCATCGAGAAGCCCTTCGGCCACGACCTGGCTTCCGCCCGCGAGCTGAACGAGATCGTCGAGTCGGTCTTCCCGCCCGACGCGGTCTTCCGCATCGACCACTACCTGGGCAAGGAGACGGTGCAGAACCTGCTGGCCATGCGCTTCGCCAACCAGCTCTTCGAGCCGCTGTGGAACGCCAACCACGTGGACCACGTGCAGATCACCATGGCCGAGGACATCGGCATCGGCGGGCGCGCGGGCTACTACGACGGGGTGGGCGCGGCCCGCGACGTCATCCAGAACCACCTGCTGCAGCTGCTGGCGCTCACCGCCATGGAGGAGCCGATCAGCTTCGACGCGGACCACCTGCGCAGCGAGAAGGAAAAGATCCTCGCCGCCGTGCGCCTGCCGGCGGACCTGGCCGCCGCAAGCGCCCGCGGCCAGTACACCTCCGGCTGGCAGGGCGGGGAAGAGGTCACCGGATTCCTGGACGAGGAGGGCTTCAACCCGGCCTCCAAGACCGAGACCTACGCGGCCATCAAGCTGGAGATCAACACCCGCCGCTGGGCCGGGGTGCCGTTCTACCTGCGCGCCGGCAAGCGCCTGGGACGCAGGGTCACCGAGATCGCCGTGGCCTTCAAGCGCGCCCCGAACCTGCTCTTCCGCGACCACAAGGACGACGAGTTCGGGCAGAACGCCATCGTCATCCGGGTCCAGCCCGACGAGGGCGTGACCATCCGCTTCGGCTCCAAGGTCCCGGGCACGCAGATGGAGGTGCGCGACGTGACCATGGACTTCGGCTACGGGCACGCGTTCACCGAGTCCTCCCCCGAGGCCTACGAGCGGTTGATCCTCGACGTGCTGCTGGGCGAGCCGCCGCTGTTCCCCCGCCACGAGGAGGTCGAGCAGTCCTGGCGCATCCTTGACCCGTTCGAGGAGCACTGGGCGGCGCTGCCCGAACAGCCCGAACCCTACGCCCCCGGTTCCTGGGGCCCGGCCTCGGCCGACGAATTGATGGCCCGCGACGGAAGGACATGGCGCCGCCCATGATTGTGCAGATGCAAGACACCACGACCTCGAAGATCTCCAAGGAACTGGTCACCATGCGCCGGGCCGGCGGGTCTTCCGCGCTCTCCCGCGTGCTGACGCTGCTGGTGATCACCAGCGCCGGGTTCGAGGAGGACGCCATCGCCGCGGCCTCGCTGGCCAGCCGCGAACACCCCTGCCGCATCGTGGTGGTCGTCCAGGGCGCGTCCACCGGGACCACCCGGCTGGACGCGCAGATCCGCCTGGGCGGGGACGCCGGTGCAGCGGAGGTCATCGTGCTGCACACCTTCGGGCCCGACGCGCACGTGGACGAGTCCCTGGTCTCCGGGCTGCTGCTGCCCGACGCGCCGATCGTGGCCTGGTGGCCGCACGGGGTGCCGAAGGACGCCTCGGGGACCCCGCTGGGGAAGATCGCGCACCGCCGCATCACCGATTCCGGCGCCGAGGACGACCCGCGCGCCGCGCTGTTCTCCCTGGCCGAGTCCTACCGGGCCGGGGACACCGACCTGGCTTGGACCCGGCTGACGCTCTGGCGCGCCCAGCTGGCCTCGGTCTTCGACCAGCTCGACCCCGCCGAGGTCACCTCCGCGACCGTCACCGGCGCCGTGGACTCACCCTCCACCGTGCTGCTCGCGGCCTGGCTGCGGCTGTGCCTGGGGATCCCGGTGACCCTGGCGTCCTCCCCCGAGGGCACCGGCGTCCGCTCGGTGCGATTCGCGCTGCCCACCGGGGACGTCGAGCTTTCCCGTCCCCCCGGTGACGTGGCCGAGCTGTACCAGCCGGGCCAGAAGGCCCAGCTGATCTCCCTGCCGCAGCGCTCGGTCTCCGACTGCCTGGCCGAGGAAATGCGCCGCCTGGACCCGGACGAGGTGTTCGGCGAGGTCGTGCGCGAGGGCCTGAAACGCACCAACCTGAGGAGCATCCGTGCCAGTGAACGCTAGGCGACACGTCGTCATCCACCCCGACCTGCCCGCCACCGCGGCGGCCGTCGCCGCCCGGCTGCTCACCGCGGTGCTGGACGCGCAGGCGGCCCGCGGCGAGGCGTCCATCGTGCTCACCGGCGGCACCCTGGGCATCGCCTCCCTCGCGCAGGTCGCCGCCTCCCCCGCCCTGGGCGCGGTGGACTGGTCGCGGGTGAACATCTACTGGGGCGACGAGCGCTTCGTCGAATCCGGCTCCCCGGACCGCAACGCGGTGCAGGCCGAGGTGCTCCTGGGCGTGCTCGATGCCCACGGGCTGGACCGCGGCCGCGTCCACCCGATGGGTTCGACCGATGACTTCGCCACCCCGGAGCTGGCCGCCGAGGCCTACGCGCGGCTGCTGGCCCAGGAGGCGGCCACCGAGGGCACCGCCGGCGCTGTGCCGGTCTTCGACGTGCTGATGCTGGGCATGGGCCCGGATTCGCATGTGGCCTCGCTCTTCCCGGACCACGAGGGCGCGACCCGCACCGGGGTCCCGGTCATCGGCGTGCGGGATTCGCCCAAGCCGCCGCCGCTGCGTGTCTCACTGACCTTTGAGACCATCAACACCGCCCGCGCCGTGTGGCTCGTGGTGGCCGGGGCCGACAAGGCACCTGCCGCCGGGGTCGCGCTGGGCGAGGCCCCCGTGACACGCGAACGCGTTCCCGCCTCGGGGGTCGCCGGCACGCAGGGCACCTGGTGGCTCATGGACGCCGCCGCCGCGGCACTCATCTAGCGCTCCCCACACCCCGCACGGCACACGCAAAAGCGCGGCCCGCCTCTTCCTGGAAGGATGAGGCGGACCGCGCTTTTTGTTGCTGGAAGGCTAGGACTCGACGCTGAAGCGCATGACCAGGCCCAGCCCGATGATGACCGTTGCCCAGGTGATTCCCAGGACGATGGTCACTCGGTTGAGGTTGCGCTCGGCGACGCCGGAGGAACCCAGGGAGGTGGTCATGCCACCGCCGAACATGTCCGACATGCCGCCGCCGCGACCCTTGTGCAGCAGGATCAACAGCGTGAGCAGCAGGCTCGTGATAAGCAGCAAGATCTGCAAGACCATCTTGATGACGTCCATAATTGCCCTTCAATCAGCTCGGTGGCGATTAGTCGGTCACCAGGTGGTGCTCGAACCTAACTATGTTAGCAAATTCCGCGGCGTCCAGGGATGCCCCGCCGACCAACACGCCGTCGACGTCGCGTTCGGCCAGGATCTGCGCCACGTTCGACGCCTTGACCGAGCCGCCGTAGAGCACCCGGACCTTGGAGGCCACGTCGTCGCCGAAGAGCTGCGCCAGCTCGGTGCGGATGGCCGCACAGAGTTCCTGCGCGTCCTTCGGTCCCGCCACCTCGCCGGTGCCGATCGCCCACACCGGCTCGTAGGCCACGACCAGGGTCTGCGCCTGTTCGGCCGTGATGCCGGCCAGCGAACCGCGCAGCTGCTCGAGCGTGTACTCGACGTGCGTGCCGGCCTGGCGGATTTCCAGTCCCTCGCCCACGCACAGCACCGGGACGAGCCCGTGGCGGTAGGCGGCGGCGACCTTGGTGGCCAGCAGCTCGTTGGACTCGCCGTGCAGGGCACGGCGCTCGCTGTGGCCGACCAGCACGTAGCCGCAGCCCAGGCGGGAGAGGAACTGCCCGGAGATCTCCCCGGTGTACGCGCCTTCGTCCTGGGCGGAAAGGTCCTGGGCGCCGTAGCGCACCGGGAGGTTGTCGCCCATGGTCAGCGTCTGCACGCCGCGCAGGTCGGTGAACGGCGGGAAGACCGCCACCTCGACCCGCTCGAAGTCGTGCTCGGCGTCGGCAAGGGTCCAGGCCAGCTTCTGCAGCAGCGTGATGCCCTGGACGTGGTCCATGTTCATCTTCCAGTTGCCGGCAATCAGCGGCTTCCGGTCGAATTTACCGTTGGTCGATGTGGTCACTTACGCGCCTCCAAGGCAGTCAGGCCGGGCAGTTCCTTGCCCTCGAGGTACTCGAGGGAGGCACCGCCGCCGGTGGAAATGTGTCCGAAGTCGTCGTCGTGGAAGCCCAGCGTGCGCACCGCGGCCGCGGAATCGCCGCCGCCGACGACGCTGAACGCCTCCGAGTCGGCCAGCGCGCCCGCCACGGCACGGGTGCCGCCCGCGAATGCCGGGATCTCGAAGACACCCATCGGGCCGTTCCAGAACACCGTGTTGGCGCTGCGGATGTAGCTGGCGAACTTCTCCCCGGAATCCGGGCCGATGTCCAGGCCCAGCCCGGTGGCGCCGAAGGCACCGCCTTCGATGTTGTCGGCGGCCAACACCTCGTGCTCGGCGTCGGCCCCGAACTTGGAGGCCACGACCACGTCGGTGGGCAGCACGATGTCGCAGCCCAGTTCCTTGGCGCGCTTGAGGTAGCCGCGGCAGGTCTCCAGCTGGTCTTCCTCAAGCAGCGAGCCGCCGACCTCGTGGCCCTGGGCCTTGAGGAAGGTGAAGGCCATGCCGCCGCCGATGAGCAGGTGGTCGGCGCGTCCGAGCAGGTTGTCGATGACCGCCAGCTTGTCCGAGACCTTGGAGCCGCCCAGCACGACCACGTAGGGGCGCTTGGGTGCCTCGGTGAGGGTCTTGAGGACCTTCACCTCGGTGGCGACCAGGTCGCCCTGGTAGGCCGGAAGCAGTGCGGCGATGTCGAAGACCGAGGCGTGCTTGCGGTGCACCGCACCGAAGGCGTCGTTGACGTAGGCGCCGTTCTCGCCGGTCAGCGCGGCCAGCTCGGCCGCGAATTCGGCGCGTGCCGCGTCGTCCTTGGAGGTCTCGCGCGCATCGAAACGCACGTTTTCCAGGACCAGCACGGCGCCGTCGGTCAGTTCGCCGGCCAGTTGGCGGGCCGAGGCGCCCACGACGTCGGTTGCGGTGCGCACGTCGAGCCCGGAGAGCTCGGCGAGGCGGGTGGACGCCGGGGAGATGGAGTACTTGGGGTCGGGTTCGCCCTTGGGGCGGCCGAGGTGAGCCATGACAATGACGCGTGCGCCGGCCTCGGCCAGCTTCTGCACCACGGGTATGGAGGCGCGAACACGCCCATCGTCGGTGACGGTGAGGCCATCGAGCGGCACGTTCAGGTCGCTGCGGACCAGAACGCGCCGCCCAAGGACACCATCGGCGATCAATTCGTCGAGAGTGTGGGAAGTCATTTGACTAGGTTATCGGAAGAGTCCGGGACTAGCCGAGCCGCGCGCCGACATATTCGGTCAGGTCAACCAGTCGTGAGGAGTAGCCCCATTCGTTGTCGTACCAGGCGACGATCTTGGCGGTGGTGCCGATGACGGTGGTGAGGCCGGCGTCGAAGATCGCGGAGTGCTCGTCGTGGACGATGTCGGTGGAGACCAGCGGATCCTCGGTGTACTTCAGGTAGCCGACCAGCGGTCCCTCCGCTGCCGCCTTCTTGAAGGCTTCGTTGATTTCCTCGACAGTGGCCTCGCGGGCCAGGTTCACGGTCAGGTCGGTGGCCGAGCCGGTGGGCACGGGAACGCGCATGGCGTAGCCGTTGAGCTTGCCCTTGAGCTCCGGGAGGACCAGGCCGATGGCCTTGGCCGCACCGGTGGAGGTCGGGATCATGTTCAGTGCTGCGGCACGGGCACGGCGCGGATCGGACTTGTGCGGGGAATCCTGCAGGTGCTGGTCCGCGGTGTAGGCGTGGATGGTGGTCATCAGGCCGTCGACGATGCCGAACTGGTCGTTCAGGACCTTGGCGATCGGGCCCAGGCAGTTGGTGGTGCAGGAGGCGTTCGAGATGATGTGGTGCTTGTCGCCCTCGTACTTCTCGTGGTTGACACCCATGACGATGGTGATGTCTTCGTGGGAAGCCGGGGCGGAGATGATGACCTTCTTGGCGCCTGCCTGCAGGTGCTTCTCGGCGTCGGCGGCCTTGGTGAACAGGCCGGTGGACTCGATGACGACGTCAACCCCGAGTTCGCCCCAGCCCAGGTGTGCGGGGTTCTTCTGCGAGAGCACCTTGATGCGCTTCTTGCCGATGACGATGTAGGCGCCGTCAACGCTCACGTCTTCGGCCAGGCGGCCCAGGACGGAGTCGTACTTGACCAGCATGGCCAGGTCGTTGATGGAACCAAGATCGTTTACCGCGACGATCTCGATGTTTGCGCCCTTCGCGAGGGATGCTCGCAGGAAGTTGCGACCAATGCGTCCGAAACCGTTAATGCCAACACGGGTAGTCACGTGTGTTTCTCCTTGACAGAGTGATTTTGCCACTGCCGCGAAAAGAGGGCCCCGGTGTTGGGACACATGAAACGGAGTGGCTTGGAAAAATTGGACACTCCGTTGTGTCGTCAGCTGGGTTGCTGACCGGTTGTTGCGTGTCTTGCGGATTGAACCGCAAGACACGCAAAACACGATGTTTACATCCTACGCCATAACGGCGAAAAATGTGAGGAGGCTTACGTCTCCGGGTCCGCGGTTACTTGCCGGGGACGACGAGCTTCGGGGCACCGGCACGCGCCGCCTCGAAGCGGGCCGAGACATCCGCCCAGTTCACGATGTTCCAGAACGCCTTCACGTAGTCGGCCTTCACATTCAC
>NZ_JBIXLN010000084.1:0-7074 GCF_045798555.1 Paeniglutamicibacter sp. MACA_103
CCCCCCCCCCGACGATCGTATCCAGCTCGTTTGAACGGAGACCCGCCCATGTCACCTCGACGCCCCAGCGCGCCACGGCAGCAGTTCAGCGAACGCGCCGCGGCCTATGTGCGGGCCATGGTGATCTCCGGGGAGATGCCGCCGGGCAGCCAGGTGCGCGTCGAACAGGTCGCCGAGGCGCTGGACATCTCCACGACCCCCGCCCGCGAGGCCCTGCAGCTGCTGCGCGTGGAAGGCTTCCTCAAGGCCGTCCAGAACAAGGGGTTCATGGTCGCCCCGCTGAGGGGCAAGGACATCCGGGACCTGTTCCGCGTCCAGGGACTGCTGGCCGGGGAACTGGCGGCCCGCGCCTCGCAGAACGCCACCCGGGCCGACCTGGCCGAACTCGAGGCCCTGCACCTGGAACTCATGGCCGCGGCCGCGCGGAACAACAACGAACTGCTCGAGGAAAAGAACCACGACTTCCACCGGCAGATCAACAAGCTGGCCGATGCGGAAAAAATGCTCTGGGTGCTGGGACTGACCACCCGCTACGTTCCGCGGATGTTCTACGCCTCGATTCCCGGCTGGCCGGAAACCACCATGGAAGACCACGGGGAGATCTTGGCGGCCATGAAGGACTCGGACCCCGAGCGTGCCCGCAAGACCATGGAGGAACACCTGCGCCATGCCGGCGAGAAGCTGGCCGACTACTTCGATGCGCGGCTCGTCCACGAAGCGGCGGCCGGCTCTGCGTTCTAGCCAGCCGTAAAATTGCGTTCCGTATGAATCTTGTCCCCGCCTTTGGTCAACATATTACACAAGCCAACTACTGGCCCAATTTCAGGAGATCCGATGCATAGTGAAAGCTTGGCCCGCCAGCTGGCCCGCCATGCCTGCGCCCCACACACACCCACCAAGGAAGTCTCGGAGTGGATGCGTCTCCTCCTGCTGGACTACCTCGCCATCACCATCGGGGGGATTGAGCGTGACTCGGCCGTGGCCGTGCGTTCCTCGGTCTCTCTCTCCCCGGAGCGCACGGAAGACAAGCCGGCGCTGGTTCACGGCACGGGAATGTATGCCTCCGCACAGGAGGCGGCGCTGCTCAACGGCGCCACCTCGCACGGCCTCGAGCTGGACGACACATTCGAGGAGGCCTCACTACATCCTGCCGTCGTCATCTTCCCGGCCGTGCTGGCGGTAGCAGACGAAGGAGGTCACTTGGCCAACGAAGTGCTGCACGCAGCGACGGTCGGCTACGACGTCATGTGCGAGGCCGGAGTCCTGATCGGCGCCGCCGAGAGCTACGGCCGCGGCTTCCACCCGACCGGCGTCGCAGGGGTTATCGGCGCCGCTGCCGCCGTGGCCACGCTGCTGCGGCTGACCGAGGATCAGACCACCCACGCGGTCGCACTTGCCGCGAACCTGGCGGCGGGAAGCTTGGAGTTCCTGTCCGACGGATCCTGGACAAAGCGCCTCAATGCCGGGCACGCCTCGGCCAGCGGCATCCGCGCGGCGCGCTTGGCCCAGTCCGGATTCACGGCGCCGGAACATGCGATCGAGGGCCGCGACGGGTTCCTGAACCAGTACGGCAAGGGCCTGGTCGCTGGCCGTTCACTGAACCTGGAGTACGGCAAGTCCGCGCTGGCTACGAGCATTAAGTTCTACCCCTGCTGCCGCTACATGCACGGGAACATCGATTTGTTGCGCGAGATCCGCCGGGAACACCCGGGGCTGGGCCTTGAGGACATCGACGTCATCGAGACCGCGGTGCTGAAGGCTGGCGCCACGCTCATTTCCGATCCGCCGGAGCGGAAGCTAATCGTAAATACCCCGGTGGACGCCCAGTTCAATATGCCGTTCGGTGCCGCCGTTGCCCTGGCAACCGGCGAGGCTACCGTGGCGCAGTTCGAGGACGCCCCGCGCGTCGCGAATGACTTGGGCGAATGGCTGGGGAAGGTCGTCTGCTACACCAGCGACCGTCTTGAGGCCGCATTCCCTGCCAGCTGGCAGGCCGAGGTTCGGGTGAAGCTCAAGGACGGTACCGTCATCGAGCGCTTCGAGGATGCATTTCGAGGGTCCCCCTCGGATCGCGCCACGCGAGATCAGCTGGTGGACAAAGCCGCCGGGTTGGTCGGTTCCGACGCCGCGCGGGCTCTGGACAGCTCCATCGCCGAACTCGACGGGTCCGCGCCCCTGGCCGGTCAACTGGCCCGTGCCGCTATGGTGGAGCCTGTCCGAGCAAATTAGTATTACAGTCACGCTTGATTCCGATATTGTCGGCGGTTTAATCGAATTTAATCGAATTTCGGCGCCAAAACCTGTTAATCATGACGGATGAGCAATGATATTTGGGTGGCGGAATACAGGAATGGGCCCAGGGCCTTGAAGAAATCAGGGATCTGATCGGGGACGAGTTTGCGCGCACCGAACCGCGGAACAACGCGATCAGCTATATCCGTGGCCTACTCTCGGACGAGGAGGGGAAGAACTCCTGGGCCCTGGCCGAACGGGCCGGACGCGGCGTCGGCTCTCGACCACCGACTGGGATCCAGGCACGGTGCGCGATGCCTTGTTCGCCTACGTAAAAAGCACTTGGGTGACTAGAAAGGGATCCTGGCGATCGACGAAACCGGCTTCTTTAAGAAGGGAACGGCCTCAGCCGGGGTGGCCCGTGGCAAGGGTGTCCAGATATGCGGTGGCTAGGGTGAAGGCGCGTTCTTTGAGGTTGGTGTTGTTTTTGCTGAGGCTGGAGAGTGCGCGGGCGGTTTCTGGGTCGTTGGTCCATTGGGTGCGTTGGGCTGGTGTGTAGTGGTCGATGTATTCGGTGACGGCTTGGTAGCCGGCCCATTGAGTGCCGCGGATTTCGTGGTTGGCTTGTGCGTCGATGAAGAGCATGTCGAGGGTGAGTGTCTTTTCGCGGTGGTTGGTGTGTACGCGGTCGCTGGCGTTTTTTGCCGGTGCGGGGAATAGGTGGTCGATGTGCCGGTGGAAGTGGGTGTCGGTCATCGTTTCTTGGATCATGCGTTCGGCGGCCTGCTGGGGCCTGTCAAGTTGTCTGTGTAAGTGACCTAGTCAGGTGGTGTTTCTAACTTCATTCATTTAGCCCTTAAGGCGAAAATTTGGTTTTAGTCCAGGTGCCCCTCCAGCCGTTCGGGGTAGGCCAGCATGAGGTGTTGCAGAGCCTGGTTCCAGCCGTTGGTCTTGGCTCCCTGGACGAGGTGGCCTCCGGTGGTCTCGCGTGCGGTGGTGCGGGTCTTGGCGCGCTCCATGGCGCGCTTGTCCTCGATGTTGCAGATCGCCAGCCACCATCAACCACCGAAATCCGCACGGCAGGTTCAAGCCGACTCCGATGGAGCACCGGAACAGACCACATCAACGTTCTCCTGCGGACGCGTACGCACGTGTCCCACTTGGGAAAACAAGGTGAAAATTCAAATTTCCCCAGATAAGAATTCGGGATAACTCAGAGAGCCTTTTCAAGACCATGAAATACGGGCCGACGTTCCCCGAGCGCTTCGCCTCTTTGGGTGATGCGCGGGCCTTCATCAGCGGCTTCGTGGATTGGTATAACCTGTGAGACTTGTTTTAGCTGGTCTGGGACTGGCTGGCAGGATAGTTACCGGCCGTTCCACACGTAGACGTGACTCTTGGTACAACTGACCCTCAGGGTGTCTTTCTGTTGACTTGTCCGTCCACGGCCAATAACGGCCACCAACCAAGTCCATCACAAGAGGAAAAGCACGGTGACCGCTCTGTCTATCGTCTCGCATTGCCACCCATTTGTCGTGGGTGACCAAGGGTCGTACCCGTTCGACCAATGCCTTGAACGCCTTGGTGCGAAGCAACGACCTCGGTGTTGATGCCCGCAGGAGGCTCACCCCGGTGCAGATCGAAGAGATCTCCCGGTGGCGTGAACGTGAGGAAGAACTGGCCCTGGGTATCGGTCGTGCCGAGGCGGTCCGTCTCGCCAAGCACGTTCTGGACCTCGAAGAGCAGCTGAAGTCCAACGAGCAGAAGTTGGACGAGCTGGTCAAGGTCAGCGAGGCAGCGCCGCTTCTCGATGAGAAGGGTTTCCGGGCGGTGGCCGCGGCAAAGTGTTTGGTGGCGTGGTCCCACGAGGGACGGGTCCATAGCGAGGCTGCCTTTGCGTGCCTGGCCGGAGTGAATCCCATCCCCGCATCGTCGGGAAACACGGTGAGGCATCGGCTGAACCGGGGCGGCGACAGGAGGCTCAAGAGCGCCTTGCACATGGCTGCGATCACCAGAATGACATATGACTCAGAAACCTGCGACTATGTCGAGAAACGTCGGGCCGAGGGTAAGACCGACAAGGAGATCCGACGTTGCGTCAAGCGCTATCTGGCTCGTCGTGTGTTCAGAATCCTGGCTGCCTCGGCTCAGGCAAAAAGGGTTCAGGAAACGGCTTGACAAGATATAGAAGAGTCATCATCACCAGCACTCCGGTATCGGGTTCCATACCCCCCGCCAACGTGCACTACGGCTTCTCCGACGGGGTGGCACAGAAACGCTCCAATACGCTGAGCGCGGCCAGGGCCAAACACCCCCACCGTTTCGGCACTGCCAGCGATCCCAAGATCCTGGCACTGCCCGGGCCGGCATGGATCAACAAACCAACAGAAACCGCCGAAAAGACGGCAGCCTAACCGCTGACTAACTCACCTTGGTACCGCTTGACTTGAAAAATTCCGCCCGGCAGGCCCTCGGGAACCACACACGGCAACAGCTCGTCCGGTTACGTGCCCTCGTCGATGAGTACGAAGCTCTCGACCCCAACGAGGCTGAGGAGCTCTTCCGCCTCGGTCTCGCCTTCCACTCGACCCTGATCGAACCGTGCCCCAACGAGTATCTGCGCAACATGCTCCATGGCATTTGGGTACACCCGCTCCAGCACCGGATCAGCACCACCTACTTCTTCGGCCCCGACCACCAGGCGAAGGTTATCGGTGACCACCGGAGAATCCTTGAGGCCCTGGCCAACGGCGACCCCGCTGCCCTGGAGAGCGGGTTGCGCTGCTGTAACGGCGGTCCCCACCTGCAACAGGCGACCGGCGCCGCATAGCGCTGAGTCCCCGAGGTTTCCGATGGCCGACCTGAAAGATGTCGAATGACCATCGGATTCCTAGTGGGAAGTGTCGCGCTGGGAGGATCGGCGATTGAGACGCGGGGAGAAGGGATATCCGTGTGTCAAAGGCGTGGAAGATTTTCTGGGTGATATGGGGGTATACACGATCAGCGCAGAATCAACCGCTTCCTCACTCAATCGATTCTCAGACGCGTTCCAGGAGCATCGAGGTTCCCTGGCCCACCCCGACACACATGGTGGCCAGGCCGCGGTTGGCGTTTTCGCGTTCCATTCGGCCCAGCAGGGTCACCACCAGGCGCGACCCGCTCGAGCCCAGCGGGTGGCCCAGCGCGATGGCGCCGCCGTCGTTGTTGACGATGCCCGCATCGAGCTTCAGTTCCCGCATCACGGCCAGCGACTGCGAGGCGAAGGCCTCGTTGAGCTCGACCGCACCCAGGTCCCCGATGCCCCAGCCGGCCCGATCCAGCACCTTCAAGGTGGAGGGGACCGGGCCCATGCCCATGGTTTCCGGGGCCATTCCGGCCGAGGCACCGTCGACGATGCGGGCGCGCGGAACCAGCCCGTATTTCTTCACCGCGGCCTCGGAGGCGATGACGATTGCGGAGGAGCCGTCGTTCAGGGTGCTGGAGTTTCCGGCGGTGACCACGCCGCCGGGCTTGATGATGGGCCGCAGCCCGGCGAGCACCTCGGCGGTGGTGCCGGCACGCGGTCCCTCGTCGGTGTCCACCACGGTCTCGCACTTGCGCCCGCGGATGCTCACCGGCACGATCTCCTCGGTGAGCCGGCCCGCGGCGATGGCAGCGAGCGCACGATCGTGGGAGGCCACGGCGAACGCGTCGGCGTCCTCACGGCTGATGCCGTAGGCCTCCGCAACCTCCTCGGCGGTTTGCGGCATGGAGTAGGTCATCTTGCCATTGCGGGAGAGGTCCCCGGTGGTGAAGCGGTCGTTGGCGAAGCGCCAGCCAATGGAGGTGTCAAAGATGCCGCCGGGCTTCGAGAAGGCCTTCGTCGGCTTTTCCTGGACCCAGGGCGCCCGGCTCATGGACTCGACGCCGCCGGCGACGACGATGTCCGCGGCACCGGCCTTGATCATGTGGCTGGCCATGATGATGGCGCTAAGCCCGGAGGCGCACAGCCGGTTCACCGTGATGCCCGGGACGCCATCGCCGTAGCCGGCCAGCAGCCAACCCATGCGGGCGACGTTCCGGTTTTCCTCGCCGGCGCCGTTGGCGTTGCCGAGGACAACCTCGTCCACCGTATCCGGGTCGATGCCGGCGCGTTCCACCGCGGCCTTGATGGCGATGGCTGCCAGGTCGTCGGGGCGCACGGAGGACAGCGCACCGCCGTAGCGGCCGACCGGGGTGCGGGCTCCGCCAATGAGAAATGCCTGGGGCATGGTGTTTTTCCTTTGCGTCGGTGTCGTGCGTTGGGGCTACCGGCAGGTGGTGCCGGGAGGGGACTACTTCTTGGTGCCGGCGCCGTCGTAGTCGTACCAGCCCGAGCCGGTCTTCTTGCCGAAGCGGCCGGCCTCGTAGAGCGCCTTCACGTCGGGGTGCGGCAGGTCGGATTCGTCTCCGGTCTCCTCGAAGGTGGCCATGCGGATCAGGTAGCTGACATCCAGGCCCACCAGGTCCATGAGCTCGAACGGGCCCATGGGGTGGCCCAGCGCGGTCTTGGCGGTGGTGTCGATGTCGGCGATGCTGGCGATGCCGGCCTCCTGCAGACGCAGCGCCTCGTCCCGCAGCGCACCCATCAGGCGGTTGGCCACGAATCCGGGGATCTCCTTGTTGACCAGCACCGGGGACTTGCCCATGGAACGGGCCAGTTCCATGGTGGCGTCAATGGTTTCCTGGCTGGTGTCCTCGTGGCGGACCACCTCGACGCACTTCATGACCAGCGCCGGGTTGAAGAAGTGCATGTTGCAGACCTGTTTTGGTCGGTTGGTCGCCGAGGCAACCTTGGAGGAGCCCAGCGTGGAGGAATTGGTG
>NZ_JBIXLN010000085.1:0-7027 GCF_045798555.1 Paeniglutamicibacter sp. MACA_103
CGCGGCCGTCGCCCTGCACGGGCGCACCGCCAGCCAATACTACTCCGGCAAGGCCGACTGGGACGCAATCGCCAAGCTTCGCGAATCGCTGCCGGATGTGCCGGTGCTGGGCAACGGGGACATCTGGAGCGCCGAGGACGCCGTGGCGATGGTCCAGCAGACCGGCATCGACGGCATCGTCGTGGGCCGCGGCTGCATGGGCCGCCCCTGGCTCTTCGGGGACCTGCAGGCCGCCTTCGAGGGCACCGACAAGCGCTACACCCCGGGCCTGGCCAAGGTCGCCGAGACCGTCTACCGCCACGCGGAACTGCTAACCGAGTACTTTGAGGACGAGTTCAAGGGCCTGCGCGACATCCGCAAGCACATGGCCTGGTACTTCAAGGGCTACCCGGTCGGCGGGGACATCCGTTCCGCCCTGGCCCAGGTGCCCACCCTTGAGGTGCTGCGCGAACTGCTGGACCAGCTGGATCTGACCATGCCGTACCCGGGCAAGGACGCCGAGGGCCAGCGCGGACGCGCCGGATCCCCGAAGAAGACCCATCTTCCCGACGGCTGGCTTGCCACGCGCGAGATGGATGAGAAGCACAAGGCCATGATTTCCGCGGCCGAACTAGACGTTTCCGGCGGCTAAGGAGCCCAATGTTGCAGATTCCCGGATACACCGAGGCGGACGAGGATCGATGGGTACCCGAACCGCCCAAGAAGGCGTACCGGACCGCGTTTGAACGCGACCGCGCCAGGGTGCTGCACTCCTCGGCCCTGCGCCGGCTGGGGGCCAAGACCCAGGTCGTGGCCCCGTCCTCCGACGACTTCGTCCGCACCCGGCTCACCCACTCCCTGGAGGTCGCCCAGGTGGGCCGCGAGCTCGGCGCCACCCTGGGCTGCGACCCCGACGTGGTGGACACCGCCTGCCTGGCCCACGACCTGGGCCACCCGCCCTTCGGCCACAACGGCGAAACGGCCTTGAACGAGCTGGCCCGAGACATCGGCGGGTTCGAGGGCAACGCGCAAACCCTGCGCCTGCTCACCCGCATCGAGACCAAGACCTTCCGGCACACCGGCGCCTCCGCCGGGCTGAACCTCACCCGCGCCTCGCTGGACGCCGCCTGCAAGTACCCGTGGCTGCGGGCAGATGCCCCGGAGAAGAACGGCAAGAAGACCTCCAAGTTCGGGGTGTACGTCGACGACGCGCCGGTCTTCGACTGGCTGCGTTCCGGCTCCGGCGCGCAGCCGCGCCAGACCTGCATCGAGGCCCAGGTCATGGACCTGGCCGACGACATCTCCTACTCGGTGCACGACGTGGAGGACGCGATCAACGCCGGTCGCTTCCAGCTGCGCTGGATCAAGGACAAGGCCGAACGCGCCCGCGCGATCACCTTCACCCGGCAGTGGTACCTGCCGCACGTCGAGGACGCCGTCATCGACGCGGCGTTCACCCGGCTCGAGGCCACCAACGAATGGGTGCCGCACGCCGACGGCTCGCGCCGCTCCATGGCCGCGCTGAAGGACATGACCAGCCAGTTCATCGGCCGCTTCTGCCAGTCCGCGATCGACGCGACCCGCGAGCAGTTCGGCCCCGGCGAGCTGACCCGATTCAACGCCGCACTCATCGTCCCCGAATCCACCGAACACGAGATCGCCGCGATGAAGGGCCTGGCCACCGCGTACGTGATGACCAGCGACGAGCGCAAGCCCATCTACGCACGGCAAAGCGAGATCCTCACCGAGCTGGTCACGTTGCTGGCCGAGACCGGGGACAAGTACCTCGAGCCGCTCTTCGCCGCGGACTGGCGCGACGCCGCCGACGACGCGGCCCGGCTGCGCACCGTCATCGACCAGGTGGCCTCGCTCACCGACGCCTCGGCCATCGAATGGCACGCCACCCTGGTGCTGGGCAAGAGCTTCAACGAACGGCTCTTCTAGCCCCGCCGCCCGATCCACAGCCCGCAGCGGAACGGCACATCGCCCTCGCCTTTGGTCACTAGACTGGAGGCATGGCAGGCCTGATTAAGCGTGAAGATATCGACGAAGTCCGCAACCGCACGGACATCAAGGAAGTCATCGACGGATATGTGACGCTGAAATCCGCCGGTGTCGGCTCTTGGAAGGGCCTGTGCCCTTTCCACGACGAGCGTTCCCCGTCCTTCCACGTGCGCCCGCAGGTCGGTTCCTTCCACTGCTTCGGCTGCGGCGAGTCCGGCGACGTCATCGCCTTCCTGCAGAAGATCAACCACGGCACCTTCTCCGAGACCGTGGAGCAGCTGGCCGCCCGCGTGGGCATCGAGCTGCACTACGAGGACGGGGGCACCGGCCCGCGCCGCGAGGAAACCGGCCGCCGCCAGCGCCTGCTCGACGCCCACAAGATCTCCGAGGAGTTCTTCCGCGAACAACTCGCCACCCCCGGCGCCGCCGCAGCCCAGAAATTCCTCTCCGAGCGGGACTTCGATGCGGAGGCCGCCGCGCACTTCGGCGTCGGCTACGCACCGCAGGGCTGGGACGCGTTGCTCAAGCACCTGCGCGGCCGCGGCTTCCAGGACGAGGAGCTCAAGCTCACCGGCATCTTCTCCGAGGGCAACCGCGGGATCTACGACAGGTTCCGCGGCCGGCTGATCTGGCCCATCCGCGACCTCACCGGGGCCACCATCGGGTTCGGGGCGCGCAAGCTCTACGAGGACGACCAGGGGCCCAAGTACCTCAACACCCCCGATACCCAGCTCTACAAGAAGTCCCAGGTTCTCTACGGGGTCGATCTGGCCAAGAAGGAAATCACCAAGACCCGCCAACTGGTCGTCGTCGAGGGCTACACCGACGTGATGGCCTGCCACCTTTCGGGCATCGGCACCGCGGTGGCCACCTGCGGCACCGCCTTCGGCGCCGACCACATCAAGATCGCCCGCCGGCTGCTGCGCGACGACGGATCCGGTGGCGAGGTGGTGTTCACCTTCGACGGCGATGCCGCCGGCCAGAAGGCCGCCCTGCGCGCCTTCGAGGAAGACCAGAAATTCATCGCCCAGACCTACGTCGCCGTCGAGCCGACCGGGGCCGACCCGTGCGACCTGCGGCAGACCCGCGGCCCGGAGGCCGTGCGCGAGCTCATCGACTCCAAGCGCCCGCTCTTCGAGTTCGCTATCAAGGCCGGCCTGAAGAACTTCAACCTCAACACCGTCGAGGGCAGGGTGCAGGCGCTGCGCGTCAGCGCCCCCATCGTGGCGGAGATCCGCGATTCGGCCATCCGCCCGGCCTACGCCCGTGAACTTGCCGGTTGGCTCGGCATGGACATGGAGGACGTGAACCGCGCCGTGGGAGCCTCGGTGCGGCGCAATCGGATGCCCAAGACGGCGGAACCGGTCCACGGCAACGCGGGCCATGCGGCACCGGAACAGCCCGCCGCCCCGGTCTACTCCCGTCCCGATCCGCGCGACCCGGTCTCCCGGATGGAGCGCGAGGCTCTCGAGGTCGTGCTGCAGCAGCCTGCGCAGCTGACTCCCGAGCAATGGCAGGCGTTCTACGACGCCCGGTTCATGGCCCCCGCCCACGCGGCCGTGCACGACGGCGTGCGCGCCGCCGGGCTGGCGGGTGCCACCCCGTCGCAATGGGTCGAGGCCATCCGCCAGGAGGTCCCCGAACCGTTGCGTTCCTTTGTCTCCGAACTGGCTGTGACCCCGTTGCCGGCGAGCACGACCGAGGCATTGCTGCGCTATTGCAATGACATCATCAATCGCCTCTTCGAGTTGCAAATCACACATTTGAAGGCAGAGAAGATGGGGGAGCTGCAACGCATGGATCCCGCGGGGGATCCGGAGGGGTTCCAGCGCATCAACCGGGAGCTTTTAGAGCTGGAACTGCGCCGCAGGGCACTGCGCCAGGACTAGCCGCGGCGGGGTGCAGGGGCCGATTTTTGTTTTCCCGGAACCTTGTGTAGAGTATTTCTCGTTGCATTCCTCCGTAGCTCAATTGGCAGAGCATTCGACTGTTAATCGAAGGGTTACTGGTTCAAGTCCAGTCGGAGGAGCCAAAACAAAGGAATCCGTATTTTCTTCACTGAAAATGCGGATTCCTTTGCATTAAAACGACCGTTGAGGTGCAGGGGTCTGGACATGGGCGGTCTTGGCCGAGGTGATTCGGGCCAACTCACAGCATTCGGACCCCGGGGCCTTCAATGCTTCGGAGCGTTCAAAAGCGATCATCGACATCAACTCGGGGATCTTGCCGGCGTCCACCAGCCCGTGATGTTGCCGGCGGACGGTCTTGGCCTCGGGGGAGCGGTCCATCCCCGGGAGGCGGCCGAAGGCGACCGGGTCCAGACGGGTGGCGCCCTCGGCTCGCGGTTCGGCGACCAGGGTCCGCAGCACACCCCCCCAGCAAGATGGTGTCCAACCCGTAGAACCTGCGGGACGTAGCCGTGAACACCTTCGGCGCGCATGCCAGCAGCATCGTGGATTCCAGGCCCCTGGAGACCACGAGCTCCTAGCCCGGGCTAGGCGTTGCTGCCCTTGAGGGAGCCGGTAGTCGTTGCGCCCGAAGGATCCCCGATCAGGCACTGAACGATCTTGTCGCCGTCCGCCCAGCTTTCTTTGGTGGGCTGCATGACCGTGAAATCGAGCTCGGAGTCGTCATATGCAACTCCCACGAAGGTGCTGAAGGCGTTCATGCAGCTCGTCTCTGTCAGCTCATCCATGGCCTCGACGGTGTCGGGAAACTTCTCTAAATCGATGGTGAATTCGTGGAAGACCTCAAGGGAGTGCGGCTTTTCGCAAGGTACCACTGGGACCCGGTCCAATTCACCTTCACCCGGATCGTTGAGACAATCGCCGAGGCGAATGGAGAACGCGTCAGCGCTGACTTCCTTGCTGATCGTTCCGGCTTCGTCACGGGGTGCCTCTTTGGCTGGGATTAGTGAACAACTGCTCAAAGCCAAGAATCCGATTATGAGCCACGCCCCGGCTGCGGTCGACCTGATCATTGTTGTCCTTCTCGCGGTGGAATTTCTGAATTGAGTCTAGTGGTAAAGGATCAATTCTGTCCCGCAAATTCGCATATATCGAGAAAAGTCGACCGTTGTTTTTGGCTCAGGTCTAAATGAATTTCCGTGCCGGGGCGCAGATGCGGAAGGTCCTGTTTGCATTGAGGTCCGCTTCGCGGTGGATTGGCCCGGCCAAACGGGCGGCATGTGGACGGGCCATCGTGGTGACCGGGAACCGTGATCATAAGGCTGTTCCGTGCCGCAATGGTCAGATTTCTGCTGTATGTCGCACGGATTGTATGCGGGGACTGTGCAGTCCTGACTGCGTCTAAATATCACATAGATATACGTCATCCCGCGATCTGGACTCAGTGTTGCCAAACAAACCAAAGATGACTTTCCAGGCGGGTCACGCAAGGTGTCGAGTAGGAAACATTTGATTCACATAAAGCAATATGACGACATGCATCCTGAGTGAGTTGTCCGCGCCACCTAGCGTGAAATGCGCAATTATTACCCACTCGCTCGGAGCACCAGTTATGCAGCCAGATTCAGCGACCTTTACCTCTGGACAAAGAGAGGTTTCCGGTTCCGATCCGGGTGCGCAAGAATCCAATGCTCAAGCTTCGGATCCGCCCTCCGAATTGCACCGAAGTATGGGGCCCCGCCACCTCATCATGATCGCGATGGGTGGGGTCATTGGCTCAGGGCTTTTTCTCAGTTCGGGCTACACCATCGCCCAGGCCGGTCCACTGGGGGCCGTTTTGGCGTACCTCGTCGGCGCGTTTGTGGTCTATTTGGTGATGTCGTGCCTCGGTGAGCTGGCAATTGCATACCCCGTGGCCGGAGCCTTCCACATTTACGCAGCCAGGTCCATTGGACCGGCGACAGGGTTCACGACCGCGTGGCTTTACTGGCTGTGCTGGGCCGTTGCGCTGGGCTCGGAGTTCACTGCCAGCGGTCTGCTGATGCAACGCTGGTTCCCGGACGTGGCGGTTTGGGTGTGGTGCCTGGTGTTCGCCGTTCTGGTATTCGGGCTTAACGCTTTCTCCGCACGCCTCTTTGGCGAAGCAGAATTCTGGTTGTCCTTGGTCAAAGTGGGAACGATTATCGCTTTGATCATCTTCGGTGGCGCCGCGTTGCTGGGGTTCCGGCCCCTGGCAACCGACAGCGGAACACCGCTGCTGCTGAACAACTTCGTGACGAGTGAGGGCCTGTTCCCCCAAGGATTCTCCGGCGTCCTAGTCACCACCCTTGCAGTGTTTTATGCGTTTTCAGGCTCGGAGCTGATTGGTGTTGCCGCTGGCGAAACGAAGGATCCGGCGCGCTCCATTCCCAAGGCGTTGCGGGCCACGGTATTCAGATTGTTGATCTTCTTCGTTGGTGCCATCACGGTTATCGCCGCCACCGTGCCCTATGAAAATGTGGGGCTGGATGAAAGTCCGTTCGTGACGGTGTTCGGCAGCCTGGGAGTTCCCTACGCGGCGGACATCATGAACTTCGTCATCATCACCGCGTTGTTGTCGGCGGGCAACAGTGGGCTCTATTCCTGCGCTCGCATGCTGTTTTCCTTAGCCGATGAAGGCCACGCGCCGAAGGTGTTCCGAAAGCTCACCCGTCGTGGTGTTCCGTTGACAGCGGTGAGTATCAGCATGCTCGGTGGACTGGCCTCGCTTCTTTCCAGCGTCATGGCGGCCGAATCTGTATATCTGGTCTTGGTCTCGGTTGCCGGTTTCGCCGTGGTGGGTGTCTGGATGTCCATTTCTGCTTCGCACTTCTTCCACCGCAGAAACTTCGTCCGTGCAGGTGGAGACGTCTCCGCCTTGGTCTACAAGTCACCGCTCTACCCAGTGGTGCCGATTCTTGCCTTCACCCTGTGCCTGATCTCGGTTATCGGGCTTGCCTTTGACCCAAATCAGGTAGCCGCTCTCTACTTCGGCGTCCCCTTTGTGGCCGCTTGCTACCTCTTCTTTTACCTCCGCCATGGTCGCCGTTCCGCGGCCAACTTGAACGAAAGCGCCACGACTCGATGAGCGATTCTTCCCCTTCCCCACTTCTCTTTTC
>NZ_JBIXLN010000086.1:0-6262 GCF_045798555.1 Paeniglutamicibacter sp. MACA_103
GCGCAAACGCCCGGGGGGGCCCCCCCAAATTTGGCGGGGCACCCCCTCCCTACGGTTGCCGGTGGCTACTTGTCCGTCGGGCCCTGCGGATCGGTGTCCTTGCCGCCGTCGGTGTCGGCCGGGTTCTCCGGCTTCGCGGAGCCTTCGTCGTTCCCGGCGGCGTCGGCCTCGGGTTCGTCGAAGCCGCCGTCCAGCAGCTTGCTCAGCGCGGCGTCGATGTCATCCATGCCGGCCTCGGCCAGCTGGCGGCGCGGGGTGAAGCCCTGCGGGTCCAAAAGGTCCTCGTCGGTGGGCAGCAGGTCCGGGTGTGCCCAGATCGCGTCGCGCCCCTCCATGCCGCGTTCTTCCAGCAGGTGCGCCCAAAGGGCAGCGGCCTCGCGCAGGCGCCGCGGACGCAATTCGAGGCCCACCAGCGAGGCGAACGCGTTCTCCGCCGGGCCTCCGGCAGCACGCCGGCGGCGGATGGTCTCGCGCAGCCCGGAGGCACTGGGCAGGTTCGCCGCGGCGGCGGCCACGACCTCGTCGACCCAGCCCTCGATCAGTGCCAGCACCAGCTCGAGCTTGGCCAGCGCGGACTCCTGCGCGGCGGTGCGCTTGGGCATGAACAGGCCCTCGCCCATCAGCGACTGGAAGGACTCGGGGTTGCTCGGGTCGATGTCCCGAACCGCTTCCTCGATGCGCGACATGTCGATATGGATGCCGCGGGCGTAGGCCTCGACGGCGGAAATCACCGAGGAGCGCAGCCACGGCACCCGGTTGAACAAGCGGGCGTGGGCGCATTCGCGCAGCGCGGCAAAAAGCAGGATCTCCTGCTCGGGGACCTCCAGGCCCTCGCCGAAGGCGGAGATGTTGGCGGGCACCAGGGCGGGCCCGGTGCCGGCCAGCGGCAGCCCGATGTCGGTGGCCCCGAGCACGTCCTTGGCCAGGCCGCCGACGGCGGTGCCCAGCTGCATGCCGAACATGGTTCCGCCGAGGGACTGGAGCATGCCCTGCGCCCCGCCCATCATCGGGCGCATCTGCTCGGGGATCTGCTCGCTCAGCGCGCTGGTGATCGCCTTGCCGACGCTCAGTGCGACGGGGGTCGTCAGCAACTTCCACACCGGCATGGTCTTTTCGACCCATTCGGCGCGCGAGAAGGCGCGGGCCTCGCTGCCGTCGGACTCGAACACGGTGGCGGCGTCGAGCCACATCTCGGCCAGCCGGGCGGCGTTGGCCACGGCCGAGGCACGGTTCGCGGTGATCGAGGCGTCGTCGCCGGCAATGGCCTGGCGGGCCGCGTCGGTGGCCATCTTCCAGTTCACCGGGCCGCCGTCGCCCTTGGACATCGCGGCCATCATCGCCTGGGCCTGCGCCATCATCTGCGCCATGGCCTCGGGGTTGTCGGACAGGCCCATGGCCTCGCCGAGTCCCGCGGGAAGGTTCTTGGGGTCGAATCCGCCGGCGCCGCCAAAGAGTGAGCCGAACATCTCGGAGAACGGGTCCTTCGCGTTCTCGTCGTCGTTGCCGGAGTCGTCGGGTCGGTTTGATGGGGGATTTTCAGCCATGGTTCAACGGTACCCCCGGGCCGCGGGATCGGCCCATGATCTGGAGTTACAGTTCGCTGTGGGCACATCGGAAAACACTGTGAAGGTGCCCGGCTCTCCCCGTGCCGCAGACACCCGGCCCGGTGCGGGCTTGTAGGCTGGAGGCTGCCGCGGCGCACGGCGAATGCCTGCGTGCCGCGAGCGTGAACGCCAGCAAGGAAAGAGGGAGTCGTGCCAGCAGCGCATGAAGGAGCAGGGCCGGAGCACGGCCGGCACACCGACGTGGACCGGGGAGAACACCGGGCGACGGACGGCGCCGACCACCGGCCGCTGACGCACCGCTGGCCCGGGACGGACCCCGGCCGGGAGCGGCTGCACCGCAAGCGTGCCGGGGCCGGCTGGATCGCCATGGGGATCATCGCCGCTGCCACGCTGCTGCCCACCCACTTCGTGGTCGAGTCCGCGGGCCCCGCGCTGAACACCATCGGCAGCGTCGAAGGCACCCGGCTGCTGGACATCCGCGGGACCAAGACCTACCCCACGTCCGGGGAACTCGACATGACCACCGTCTACGTCCAGGGCGGCGGCCAGCAACGGCTGCCGTTCTTCAGCGTGCTCTGGGGCTGGATCAACCCGGACGAGGACGTGGTCCCTGAGGAGACGGTGATTCCGCGCGGCACCACGACGACGGAGCAAAGCGAACAAAACACCCTGATGATGGACGACTCGCAGCAGCTCTCCACCGCCGCGGCCCTGCACGAGCTGGGCATCCCCTTCTCCAGCCACCTGGGCGTGGTCGGGTTCGCCACCGAGCTCAACTCCGGGGTGCTGAAGACCTCGGACCGGCTCGCGACGATCAACGGGCAGAAGATCACCGACCTGGAAACCCTGAAGAAGCAGCTTGATGCGGCGGGGGAGACGCCCAGCAAACTGGGGATCACCCGCGGCGGGAAGCCCATGACCGTCACGGTGAGCACCGATGCAGGTGCCCAGGGGCAGCGGCAGCTGGGGATCCTGCTCTCGGGCAGCTTCGACTTCCCGGTCGAGGTGAAGTTCGGGCTGGAAAACGTCGGCGGCCCCAGCGCCGGGATGATGTTCGCCCTGGCGATCGTGGACCAGCTGACCGAGGGGGAGATGACTGGCGGCAAGCACTTTGCCGGCACCGGCGCCATCACCGCCGACGGAAAGGTCGAGCCCATCGGGGGCATCGCCCAAAAGCTCGTCGGCGCCAGGGACCAGGGTGCCGAGTACTTCCTGGCCCCGGCGGAGAACTGCGCGGATGTCGCCGGCCGGGTCCCCGACGGGCTTCAGGTCATCAAGGTCGCCACGCTTGCCGAGGCGAGGGCCGCGGTCGAGGGGATCGGCGCGGGCGCGGACACGGCCGCGTTCCCTGCCTGCGGCTGAGCCGGCGCGGACGCCTCACCGCCGCCGATTCGGGCCCGCGCTTCCGACACGCTGGGCCCCGTGTCACAATCGCCTCACATTTCCGCGACATCATCCTTTCGGGTGCTTCGCCGGAAGCCGATGCAAGGCAGAATAGGGAACAAAGACACAATTCAGGCGTGTTTCCCGCGCGCCGAACGTTCCAACGGTGAGGTAAAAATTGAGTTTTGGCACTGGCAGTCCCTTTGAAGGCCCCCCGCGGGGCCCCGAAGGACGTCCCGACCCGCAGAGGCACCAGCGACGCCCGTCCCCGCTGATGCCCACCATCATCGTGATCGGCATCCTGGTTGCCGCTTTCGTGTTCGTCTCCAGCATCTATGCGGACGTGCTCTGGTACACCCAGCTCGGCTTCGAGCGCGTGTTCTGGACCGAGTACCTGTCCAAGGCAGCGATCTTCGCGGTCGCCTTCCTGCTGATGGCCTTCGCGACCTGGATCTCGCTGCGCCTGGCCTACCGCTCGCGGCCGGTCTACGCCCCGGACGGCCAGCGCCAGGACGCCATGTCCAAGTACCAGTCGCAGCTCGAGCCGATGCGCCGCCTGCTGATGATCGGCGTCCCGGTGGTCATCGGCGTCTTCGCGGCCACTGCCGTGACCTCGCAGTGGCAGGAGGTCCTGCTCTTCTTCAACCAGGTCGACTTCAACGAGACCGACCCGCAGTTCGGCATGGACCTGTCCTTCTACATGTTCTCGCTGCCGTTCATCGGCCTGCTCACCGGGTACCTGATCTCGGTCGTGCTGATCGCCGGGATCGCCGGCCTGCTGACCCACTACCTCTACGGCGGGATCCGCATCGAGGAGCGCGGCGGCGTCGTCATCGGCAAGCCTGCCCGCATCCACATCGCCGCCTTCGCCGTGGGCTTCCTGCTTCTGCAGGCCGTGAACTTCTGGGTTGACCGCTACTCCACGCTGCTCTCGCAGAACGGCCGCGTGGCCGGCGCCCTGTACACCGACGTGCACGCGGTGATCCCGACCAAGACCATCCTGGCCATTGCCGCCGTGCTGGTCGCGGTGACCTTCATCGTCGCGGCCATCATGGGCCGCTGGCGCCTGCCGATCATCGGCACCGCGATGCTGCTGGTGACCGTCATCGTCGCCGGGGGCATCTACCCGTTCATCGTGCAGCAGTACCAGGTCATCCCTTCGGAAAAGACGCTGGAACGCGACTTCATCCAGAAGAACATCGACATGACGCGCAAGGCCTACGGCCTGGACTCGGTCGAGGAAACCGCGTACGACGTCCAGTTGAACCCGCAGAAGAACGCCCTTTCCAAGGACAGCGCCACCACCACGAACATCCGCCTGCTGGACCCGAACCTGGTCTCGGCCGCGTTCGACCAGCTGCAGCAGTTCCGCACCTACTACAAGTTCACCCCCACCCTGAACGTGGACCGGTACGAGATCGACGGGGTCACCGAGGACACCGTCATCGGCGTGCGCGAAGTGAACGTGGACCCGACCGACTCCTGGGTCAACCAGCACATCACCTACACCCACGGCTACGGCCTGGTC
The DNA here is from genome assembly GCF_045798555.1 of Paeniglutamicibacter sp. MACA_103. NCBI lineage: Bacteria > Bacillati > Actinomycetota > Actinomycetes > Micrococcales > Micrococcaceae > Paeniglutamicibacter > Paeniglutamicibacter sp. MACA_103. The sequence continues at coordinate 4,477 of NZ_JBIXLN010000086.1, forward strand.
GCCGCCTTCGGCAACCGCGTGGCGGCCGGCGGGCGCCCCGACTTCATGCTCAGCGGCATCCCGACCCAGGGCGTGCTGGCCAGCGACGAGACCTACCAGCCGCGCATCTACTTCGGCGAGATGTCCCCGGACTACTCGATCGTCGGCGGACCCGAGGACTGGGAACCGCGCGAACTTGACCGCCCGGCCTCCGGCTCGGGCAGCCAGGACACCCGCAACACCTTCGACGGCGACGGCGGGCCTTCCGTGGGCAACTTCTTCAACCGCCTGGTGTACTCGCTGAAGTTCGCCTCGACGGACCTGTTGCTCTCGGATGCGATCAACGAAGAGTCGCAGATCCTCTACGACCGCAGCCCGAAGCAGCGCGTGGAGAAGGTCGCACCGTACCTGACCGTCGACTCGAACGCCTACCCGGCGATCGTCGACGGGCGCGTGCAGTGGATCGTCGATGCGTACACCACCTCGAAGAACTACCCGTACTCCAAGCAGCAGGCGCTGGCCTCGGCGGTCACCGACTCGCTGACCGGCGGCACGCGTGCGGTGGCCCAGACCGGGCAGATCAACTACATCCGCAACTCGGTCAAGGCGACGGTCGACGCCTACGACGGATCCGTCACGCTGTACGCGTGGGAGCCGGAGGAACCGCTGCTGCAGGCCTGGCAGAAGGTCTTCCCGACGAACATCAAGTCCTACAAGGACATGTCCGCCGAGCTGATGAGCCACGTGCGCTACCCCGAGGACCTGTTCAAGGTGCAGCGCGAACTGCTCGCCACGTACCACGTGACCGATCCGGGCGGCTTCTACGACGCCAACGACGCCTGGTCGGTGCCTTCGGACCCGACGCAGTCCAACGCGAGCATCAAGCAGCCCCCGTACTACCTGTCGCTGAAGATGCCGAAGCAGGAGAAGGAAGCCTTCTCGCTGACCTCGACGTTCATCCCGCAGACCGCCGCCGGCGGACAGCAGCGCAACGTGCTCTTCGGCTTCCTCTCCGCGGAGGCCGATGCCGGCACCGAGGCGGGCGTGAAGGCGGAGGGCTACGGCAAGCTGCGCCTGCTGGCCATCCCGCGCGAGCTCTCCGTGCCCGGCCCCGGCCAGGCACAGCAGAACTTCGACTCCAACGCCACGGTGTCCCAGGCGTTGAACCTTCTGCGCCAGGGCGCCTCGGAAGTCAAGAACGGCAACCTGCTCTCGCTGCCGGTTGGCGGCGGCATCCTCTACGTCCAGCCGGTCTACGTGCAGTCCTCGGGACAGACCTCGTACCCGACGCTGCGCAAGGTGCTGGTGGCCTTCGGCGACAGGGTCGGCTTCGCCGACACGCTCGCCGAGGCCCTGGACCAGGTGTTCCAGGGAACCTCGGGCGCCGTCACCAGTGAAAACGGTGAAAACGGCGAGAGCGAGGAACCCGGGACGCCTCCGGCTACCCAGACTGCAGAGCAGCAGCTCAGCGCGGCCCTCAACGACGCCAGCGCGGCCATCACCGCCGGCCAGGCGGCTCTGGCCGAGGGCGACTTCGCCAAGTACGGCGAGGAACAGGCCAAGCTGCAGGATGCAATCGAGCGCGCCACCGAGGCGCAGGATGCACTGACGGGTGCTGCGGCACCCACCGATGCTCCGGCTCCGGAAGCACCCGCCTCGGAGACCCCCGCGCCGTAAGGCGAAGGAGTCTGCGCGGGGGCAACCCGGTGTGGGGGGGGGGGCCCGGGGGGGGGGGGGGGGGGCGGCCGGGGGGGGGGGTTGGTGGGGGCCGCGCGGGGGGGGGTTTGTTTGGGGGGGGGGGGGGGGG
>NZ_JBIXLN010000087.1:0-6095 GCF_045798555.1 Paeniglutamicibacter sp. MACA_103
GCCTGGGACACGGTGGTGCAACCGGTGGCGGCAAGGGCAAGGATCATGCCGGCGGCCAGGAAACGGGTGGTGCGGTGCGAGATCATGTTCGGTCCTTTGTGGGTGGTGGGAGGGGGGCCGCGGGGGGGCGGCGGGGGGGGGGTGGCCAAACCGGGTTAAAACCCGGGGGGGCCCCCCCCTGGGGGGGCCCCCCCGCAGTCAGGATGGATTCCTGGCAGGTACTACTTTTCGATCGATTCCGTGGTGGAGCCTTCGATTTCTGCCGGACCGTGTCCGTGCTCGGCCTGCAGTGCTGCCAACTCGGAAGGCGTAACCGGGGCCACGCGATCCTCGAAGAAGAACTTGGACAGGGCACCGCGACGCTTTTCGCTGCGGCTGATGTGGCCGGCTGCGTTCGGCTGGGCGGGGATGACCTTGCGGTCCTCGTAGTTGACCAGCGTGTGCAGCTTGTAGGCATCCAGGCCCTCGTGGCGCTCCGAGAAGGTGCCTTCCGGGGACATCTCGATGATGCCGGTTTCGCGACCGTGCAGGACGATCTCGCGGTCCTTGCGCTGCAGCGACAATGCGATGCGGCGGGCCACGATGAAGCCGACGATGGGGCCGAGGAAGAACAGCACGCGCAACCAGTAGGTGACGTCGTTCAACGACACGTGGAAGTGGGTGGCGATCAAGTCGGAGGAGGCCGCGGCCCACATCACGCAGTAGGAAACGACACCGGCAACACCCATGCCCGTACGGAACGGGGCGTTGCGCGGGCGGTCCAGCAGGTGGTGTTCGCGCTTGTCCTTGGTGATCCAGCTTTCGATCCACGGCCAGGTGAACATGATCGTGAACATGATGCCGGCAGGAACGAGCGCCGGCAGCAGGACGTTCAGCGTCAGGGTGTTCGTGCCCCACGGGAGCGGGATGAGCCACTCGAAGGAGAAGTTCCCCAAGACGCCCGGCATCAGGCGCAGAGCGCCATCGACGAAGCCGATGTACCAGTCGGGCTGGGTGCCTGCGGAAACCGGCGACGGGTCGTACGGTCCGTAGTTCCAGATCGGGTTGATGGTCAGCAGTCCGGAGATTGCCGCCACGATGCCGAAGACGATGAAGAAGAAGCCGCCGGCCTTGGCCGCGTAGACCGGACCGACCGGGAAGCCAACGACGTTGTCATTGGTGCGTCCCGGGCCGGGGTACTGCGTGTGCTTGTGCACAACGACCATGAACAGGTGCAAGCCAACCATGAGCAGCAGGAGCGCCGGAACAATCATGATGTGCAGCGAGTACAGGCGCGGGATGATTACCGTGCCCGGGAATTCGCCACCGAAGAGGAACAGCGAAATGTAGGTACCCACGAGCGGGATCGACTTGATGACGCCGTCGATGATGCGCAGGCCGTTGCCGGAGAGCAGGTCATCGGGAAGCGAGTAGCCGGTGAAGCCGGCAGCCATGGCCAGGATCAGCAGCACGCCGCCGACAACCCAGTTCAGTTCGCGCGGCTTGCGGAATGCGCCGGTGAAGAACACGCGGAGCATGTGCACCGACACGGCTGCGACGAAGAGGATTGCGGACCAGTGGTGGACCTGGCGCATGAACAGACCGCCACGCACGTCGAAGGAGATATCCAACGACGTCGAGTAGGCGGCGGACATGCCGATGCCCTTGAGCGGGTTGTACGAACCGTTGTAAATGACGTGTGCCATCGACGGATCGAAGAAGAACGTCAGGAACGTACCGGAGATCAGCAGCAGGACGAAGGTGTACAGTGCCACTTCGCCGAACATGAAGGACCAGTGGTCCGGGAAGATCTTGCGGCCGAATTCCTTGACGATGACCGATCCGCCGACGCGCTGGTCGACGAAGTTGGTGATACGGCCGGTCGTGGTCTTCGGAGTGTACTCAGTTGTGGTGCTCATGGATTAGCCACGCTCCCAGTAGCTCGGTCCAACAGGCTCGTGGAAGTCGCTCTGGGCGACCAGGAAGCCATTGGAGTCAACCGTGATTGGCAGCTGCGGCAGCGGGCGACCGGCCGGGCCGAAGATGACCTTGCATTCCTGCGTGAGGTCAAAGGTCGACTGGTGGCACGGGCACAGCAAGTGGTGCGTCTGCTGCTCGTACAGTGCAACGGGGCAACCGACGTGGGTGCAGATCTTCGAGTATGCGACGATGCCATCCACGTGCCAGTCCTCGCGTCCCGCGGAGACCTGCATCTTCGACGGATCCAGGCGCATCAACAGAACGACGGCCTTGGCCTTCTCGTTGAGAACGTCCTCTGCCTCTTCCAGTCCCTCGGGAATGACGTGGAACGCCGAACCGATCTGGACATCCGAAGCCTTGATGGGGGTGCCGGACGGATCGCGGGTGAGGCGGACATCCTTGTCCCACATCGTGTGACGCAGCTGTTCGACCATTTCTCCGGCGTTCTTGCCGGAGCGGTCAAGGTCGCGGAACATGAAGATGGCCGGGATCGGGGCCAAGGCAATGGCACCGATGAGGGTGTTGCGAATCAGCGGACGGCGCTTGATGCCGGTCTCTTCGATCACCTGGTTGATGATTTCCTCGGCGTCCTTGCGATCAGCCTCGGTGGTGATCTCATGGCGCATTTCCGAGATTTCGTGGTCCGGCATCAGGGTCTTTGCCCAGTGAACGATGCCGATACCGATGCCGAGCATGGCAAAAGTGGTGCCAAGGCCGAGCATCGCGTTCTGTACACGGATTTCCGAGATGTTTTCCGGACGTCCGAGAACGAAGTAAGCAATAAAGAACGACAGCGTTCCGATGATGGAGATGATAAACAGCAGCGCTACCTGACGCTCTGCTCGCTTCTCTGCATGCGGGTCGGTATCTGCCAAGCGCTTCCGATGCGGCGGAAGGCCGGGATCCTGGAATTTCTCCAGGGTTCCCGTGCCAGCCTTAGCAACGGTGCCCGAGTCGTCCGGACTGCCGTGACTATGGTCGCCCATGTTGTCTCTCATCCTTTTCTCAAGATTCATTAGTACGTAGTGATGTTGGCGGCACGAGCCGCCAGCGACCTAGGAAGGACGCGAGGTGAGCCAGATGGTGAAGGCGATGATGATGCCCAAACCAGCGGTCCAGATGAAGAGACCTTCAGCGACCGGACCCAGCGAGCCGAGCTTGGCGCCGCCCGGGGAACCCTGGGCTTCAACTTCCTTCAGGAAGGTGATCACGTCACGCTTCTCTTCGGGGGTGATGTTCGAGTCGTTGAAGACGGGCATGTTCTGCGGGCCGGTAACCATGGCTTCGTAGATGTGCTTCTCGGATACACCGGCGAGGGCCGGGGCAAACTTGCCGCGCGTTAGTGCGCCGCCGGCAGCGGCAGCGTTGTGACACATTGCGCAGTTCACGCGGAATACCGTACCGCCTGCGGCAGAGTTGCCATGGGATGTATCAAGCACGTCTTCGGACGGGATTGCCGGTCCTGCACCCAGGCTGGCCACGAATGCGGAGAGCTGGGAGATCTGGGCGTCATCGAACTGTACCGGCTTGGCCTGAGCCTGGGGCCCCTGCATCTGCATCGGCATACGGCCGGTTCCGACCTGGAAGTCGACTGCAGCGGCGCCTACGCCAATCAGCGAAGGACCGTCGGCCGATCCTTCTGCATTCAAACCGTGGCAGGTAGCGCAGTTGGCGACGAAGAGCTTGTTGCCCTCCTCGATGTCACTTGCGCTATATCCTGTGGCCGCCTTGGCCTCGTTGACGCTGCCGGCGGCCAGGTACAGGCCTCCAGTGATGAGCAGGCCCATCAACAGCAGTGCGACGGCGGCGAGTGGATGGCGGCGCCTTTGCGAAAGAGCCTTCACTTGCTGGTTCCTCACTTATTTCTTAGAACGGGGAAGTTGCCGAAAGTAGGCAACAAGGTTGGTTGCGCTACTTCAGGAAGTAGATGATCGCGAACAGGGCGATCCACACGACGTCGACGAAGTGCCAGTAGTAAGACACAACGATCGCACCGGTTGCTTCGTAGTGACCGAACTTACGTGCAATGAGTGCACGTCCGATGATCAGCAGGAAGGCGATGAGGCCGCCAGCCACGTGCAAGCCGTGGAAGCCGGTGGTCATGTAGAAGACGGAACCGTAGGCGTTGGAATTCATGGCAATGCCGTGAGCAACCAGTTCGGTGTACTCGTAGGCCTGCACGGAAACGAAGATGGCACCGAGGATGAAGGTCAGGACGAACCATTCCACCATTCCCCATTCCTTCAAGTTGAACAGTCCGCCGGTACGGCGAGGCTTAAGATCCTCGGCACGGAAGACACCCAACTGGCAGGAGAATGAGCTCGAGACCAGGATGATCGTGTTGATAAGTGCGAACGGAACGTTGAGTTTCTCGGTTTCGGTCGCCCACATCTCCGGCGATGAAGCGCGGAGCGTGAAGTACATGGCGAAAAGCGCGGCAAAGAACATCAGCTCGCTGGCAAGCCAGACGACAGTTCCTACCGACACCATGTTGGGACGGTTCGGCGCAGGATGCGCCGGGGCAATTAGGGCATGAGTCGCAGTTGTCACAGAGCCATTATGTCTATAAAAGTACCTCTGACACCAATGCATTGGGCCCCGCGTGGCGGGAAATTTCACCGCTTCACGCCTACAGCCGCGGAAACACGCGGGATTAACATTTCAGACTTTCTACGATTCGTAGATAACCTAGTGGCGTGTCAACGATTCGAACGAACCCAAAGTTCCCCACATGGCCATCAATTCTCTCTGCGCTGATCGCCGGCGGCGATCTCGACAGGGACCAAGCGTATTGGGCCATGGGCGAGGTGATGACGGGAAATGCCAGCGATGCGCAGGTGGCCGGTTTCCTTGTTGCGCTCAGGTCCAAGGGCGAGACAGTTGACGAACTCACCGGCCTGGTGGAGGCGATGATCGCGAACGCGAGGCCATTGGAGGTCGAGGGCGAACACCTGGACATCGTGGGCACCGGGGGTGACCGACAGAACACCGTGAACATTTCCACGATGTCCTCCCTGGTGTGCGCCGGGGCAGGGGCGCGGATCGTGAAGCACGGGAACCGTGCGTCGTCCTCGTCCTCGGGTTCCGCCGACGTGCTCGAGGCCCTGGGCGTGCGGCTCGACGTTCCCGTCGAAAAGCTGCATGACGTCCTGGACACGGCGAACATCACCTTCTGCTTCGCCAACATCTTCCATCCCTCCATGCGCAACGCCGCCGTGCCACGGCGCGAGCTGGGGGTGCCGACGGCATTCAACTTCATGGGGCCCCTAACCAACCCCTCGGAGCCCACCGCCTCGGCCATCGGTTGCGCCGACCTGGCCATGGCTCCGCTGATGGCGGGCGTGCTCGCCGCCCGGGGTGTCCGTGCGCTGGTCTTCCGCGGCGATGACGGCCTGGATGAACTGACCACGACCGCCGACAACAGGGTCTGGGAAGTTCGCGACGGAAAGGTCACCGAGTCGCGCTTCGACGCGCGCGACCTTGGCATGGCCCGGGTGACGCTGGATGACCTGCGTGGGGGAGACGCGCAGCACAACGCGCAGGTGGTCCGCGACGTGCTTGACGGTGCCCAGGGCCCGGTCCGCGATGCGGTGCTGCTCAATGCCGCGGCCGGCCTGGTCGCCTTCGACCAGGACGCTTCCGGCTCGGTGCGGGACCGGTTGGAAAAGGCCGTCAAGCGGGCGGCGGAGTCGATCGATTCCGGCGCCGCACGCCTGGTCCTGGAGAAGTGGATCCAGGCGACCGCCTAGTTTCTTGTGCGTGCGAATTTGCACGCCGGCTGGCGCGTCTCCCCTCCTTTGCGGACGGGAGACGCGCCAGAGCCGTTTCTGGGGCCGCGCGCCCGATTTGCCGGTCTGCGTTCGGGATCGCCTTTTACGGACGCTGGTGGGCGTCGTGTGGTTTTTGGGGATGTGGGCGTCGAGGACGCCACTGCGGCTCGGTGGCAGCCGGAGGACGCGTAACAAAGCGAGCCAAGGGGAAATTTTTTCAGGCACGCGTGGCGTCCGGCTCCGGTGCCGGTTCCGCGCGGTGCGGCTCACGCGGATCGAGGACCCCGCCGGTGGGGGAGTGGTGGCCGGTTAAAGTGCCGTGGCGGGTGCGCCGCGTTCCCCTCTCGGGGTCGCGGCACACCCGCC
>NZ_JBIXLN010000088.1:0-5623 GCF_045798555.1 Paeniglutamicibacter sp. MACA_103
GTGAATGTGAAGGCCGACTACGTGAAGGCGTTCTGGAACATCGTGAACTGGGCGGATGTCTCGGCCCGCTTCGAGGCGGCGCGTGCCGGTGCCCCGAAGCTCGTCGTCCCCGGCAAGTAAAACCACACCCGGACTTCCGGGGATGGCAAGCGGGCTGCCGATCGGAACATCTCCGGTCGGCAGCCCGCTTGCCATTTTCGGGCCCGCGGCGCATCGGCTGGAAACGCGACGAGGATCCGGATCCGGAGAAGCTTGCGCCGCTGGACCCGTACCCTGTGAACCCTAGCCGGGTTACGCGAATCGTTCGGCTCCTGTAGCGTCCACGAGCGAGCCCGCTCAGCGGCCGAGCAGCGCCACCAGCACCTGGATCGAGTCAAGCAAGGCGGGGGCCTGCTCGATGAGCAGCGCCAGGCCCAGCGCAATCATGATCAAGCCGCTGACCAAGGTGATGATGCGTGCTGCGGTGGGGCGCTGGCGCAGCAGCGCCCTGGCACCCAGGGCCACCCCCGTGTAGATAAAGAGCGAGAGCACCATGTGGCTGGTGCCCAGGATTGCGGTCTGCGCCGCAACCGGCCATGCGGCGTCCGCGTGGATGAACTGGGGGATCAGTGCCAGGTAGAGCAGCAGGGCCTTGGGGTTGGTGCCGCTGGTTCCCAAGCCACGGAAAAAGGCGGGTCCGAAGAAGCGTTGCCCGGGCACGGTTGAGGTTGCCGCCGCAGTGCCCTGTTGCAGGAGTGTGGCTGCCCCGCCGCGAGCCGCGACAAGTTCCGACGGGTTCCCTTCGCTGCCATCGGTTACCGGTGCCGGGTCTGCCTCGGCGCTGAAGCCGGCGCCGCGCCAAGAGCGGCATGTGCCGATGCCCAGCCAAAGAAGGTAGGCGGCCCCGATCAGCGTGAGCCAGGAAAGCAGCTGCGGCATGCCGGCAATCAGGGCCGCCATTCCGCCGACGATGAGCAGTGTGTGAAAGACGTACCCGCTGCACAGCCCGGCGACCGCCGAGGACACCCGGTGCCGGCCGAGTCCCGCGGAAATGGCGTAGGCCCAATCGGCACCCGGCGTCATGGCCAGGGCAAAGGACACTGCGATGAAGCCGTAGATGACTTGGAGGTCCATGACCGAATCTCTTTCCTGCTGGGAATCTACCGGCAAGCTTAGGAAGAAATCGACGAAATGTGCTTGCCGGTTCTCGCTCGCAGACCACTCATGAAGGAAGAAATGTCCTGTTATGTTTAATTAGGCGCAAGAATATAGCGCCAGCATTTGGAATCACCGAGAAAACCCGTGAAGGGGGCTGCCACATGGACGGAATCGACCGCGCAATCCTGCGACGCCTGCAGGACGATGGGCGTATGACGGCAACGGCCCTGGCGGAGGACGTCGGTCTCACGCTGGCGCCCTGCCACCGCAGGCTGCGCGAATTGGAGAACAGCGGTGTCATCCGCGGCTACCGTGCAGACGTTGATCCGGCGAAAGTGGACCTCGCGTTCGAGGCGCTGGTGTTCGTCACGCTGAAGGACCGGCAGACCATGAAGGACTTCGAACTCGAGGTCGGCCGGATTGGCCAGATCATCGATGCGCAGCGGCTCTTCGGGGAACCCGACTTCTTGTTGAGGGTCATGGCCGCGGATCTGCCGGCCTACCAGCGTTTCTACGACGACGTGTTGGTGGCTTTGCCCGGCGTGGAAAAACTCACCAGTACGATCGTCATGAAGAGCCTCAAATCCGGCGGGCGGCTTCCGATCTAATCCACTCGTTGTGGCTTCGGGGACGCTCCCGGGGCCGCGGTGGCCTTGGGCGTGATCAACAGCGTCATCAGCAGGATTCCGGCCACGAGGATGAACGCGTTGAGCACCCCGTAGTGTTCGCCGAGGAATCCAAGGACCGGCGGCCCGATCAGCATGGACGAGTAGCCGAAGACGGCAACGATGCCAACGCGGCGCGGGCCGTCGGTTGGGTGCGCCGCAGCCACGCTCATGCCCACCGGGAAGCCGAGCGATCCGCCCAGGCCCCACAGGAGTGCCCCGGTGAATACCGCCCAGGGGGCGGGTGCAAGTATGAACAGCACGATGCCGCCCAGGCCAAGCAGGCCCATGAACACCAGGACCCGCTTGTGGCCGATCCGGTCGATCAGCGGGCCGCCGAAGATTCGTCCGGCGGTCATGGCGGCAACGAACGCGCCGAAGACCAGCGCCCCCGAGGCTTCGCTGAATCCGTGGTCGTCGACCGAGGCGATGGTGAGCCAGTCGTTGGCCGTTCCTTCGGCGAATGCCAGCCCGGCAACCATGAGGCCGATCAGCATCAGGCGTCCGTCGCGGAAGGTGCCGATGAGGCGACGCCACCAGGACTCGGGCGCGGCGGCCCGGTCGGCGTCGTGCGGCCTCGGCGGCTCGAGTCCCGACACGTTGCGGACGAAGTAAAGTCCCAGGGCCATGATGAGGACGCCGACTATTGCGAAATTCCACATCACATCGATTCCCAAGCGTGCCGCGCCGGCGCCGAGGACGGCTCCGATGATGGTTCCGAAGCTGAAGAAGGCATGCATCAGCGGCAGGAGCGTCTTGCCAAGGGATCGTTCGACCGCGGCTCCGTCGACATTCATCATCACGTCGGTGGCGCTGAACACGAAGCCGTAGACGACGAGGATCGTCATGGCGCCCACGGTACTGCCCAGCATCTCGGTCACGGCGCCCAACAGGGCTAGCGCCGCTCCCAGGAAGAGCAGGCCAAGCATGATCCCGCGGCGGATGCCAAGTCGTGCCAGGATGCCCGGCGCAAAGGCCAGTCCGCCGATGGATCCGATTGCCAGGGCGAACAGGAGGATGCCGACATCCGCGGTGGACAGATCGAGTTGTACCCGGACCGCCGGGAGTCGGGCGACCCATGTTGCAAACGCGAAGCCACACAAAAAGAAGATGCCAAAGATGGAGTTGCGCCATGCCGTGTTGCTTGGCCTTCGGTCAAGTTCAACAGGTGCTGCGGATTGGCGTGGCAATGGCATCCTTTCGACTTCGAAACTGTGGACCCGGCGATGGCGGCCGGTTCCCGCCCGGCTGGGTCGCTCACTGTTTCATCATACGTCCGGAGTAATTCTTTTTCACGGCCCCACGCTCGTGGAATGCGACGTATCGCCATTGGTGAAATATCGACCGCGTCCCTGTTTGGGCTATGATTCTTGTGCCCGCCTCCGTAGCTCAGTGGATAGAGCAACAGCCTTCTAATCTGTCGGTCGCGCGTTCGAATCGCGCCGGGGGCACCAAGATATATTGGCCCTGACTTGGCATCCGCTAAGTCAGGGCCTTTTCTGTAGCTGCGCAGCGGGCCGATTTGACCGCAGCTTTTGTTTCGGTTGTTCGTGTACCGCGGCGCCGGCTAGCGATGGACTGATCCTGCCGAACCAAGGCTGAACCCTCCCGGCGCATGCCGCGCTGGATGCTTAGGCATGATGGATGCCCCCGACTCGATGGGCGCCATCCCACACCATCTCCCGTGGCCCGGTACCCGGCGTGTCTTCGGTGACCGCGATGTAACGCGCACGGACCCTGGCCTCGATATGGAGGTCCTCGGGCAAGGATTCCACCGTCAGCGGGGCCGGCCAATCCGAGACGGTCAGTTGGCGGCCGTCAAAGGGGCCGCCCCGCAGCACGACCAGAGCGGTGGTCATATCCTCATGATCCTGCCGCGGGGGGCTCCTGGATCGGTGCAGTCAAGGGTCGGCCGTCGCGATCCAGGGCGCATTGCATCGCCGGCAGGAACGAAATCGCGGGTACTCATGGTCACGTCCTCGATCGCTGGATGTCCGCCGCCCAAGTAGTAGCTGCGGCCCCCTCAGCTTCACGTAGCCGGCTGGAATCCACAAGGGGGGCCTTGACGCACTAGTGCCCGAAGCGCATGGGATCGGCCGGCTCGTCGGCGGTGCCATCCAGCGTATCGATGGCCCGGATCTCCTCGGGTGAGAGATTGAACGTAAAAACATCGAGGTTTTCGGCCAGGCGCTCGGGACTCGAGGTCTTGGGGATGGGGACGACGCCGCGCTCGATCTGCCAGCGAAGCACTGCCTGCGCCGGAGTGACCTTGTGGGCTGCGGCCGCAGCGAGCACGGGGTCTGCACTGAGGAGATCGTGCTTGCCGCGGCCCAGCGGAGCCCAGCCCTCGGTGAGGATCCCGTGTTCGGCATGGAAGGCGAGCCGGTCGTCGTCGAGCCAAAACGGTGAGTGCTGGATCTGGTTGACGTCCGGCACCACCCCGGTGGCGTCGATCAGTTCCTGCAGCTGCGGAACCGTGAAGTTCGACGTGCCGATGGCACGGACCCTGCCGCGCTTCAACAGCTTGACCAATCCCTCCCAGGCTTGGACGTAGTTGCCCTCCTGTGGGTTGGGCCAGTGGATCAGGAACAAGTCGAGGTATTCCAGGCCCAGCCGCTTGCAGCTGTTTTCCCAGGCGTCCTTCACGCCCTGGACCGAATGCCATTGCACATTGAACTTTGAGGTGATGAACAATTCCTCGCGGGGAACCGACGTCGAGCCGATGCCCTCCCCGATGCCTTCCTCGTTGCCGTAGTTCTCCGCGGTGTCAATGAGCCGGTATCCGGCATCCAACGCGTGGGCGACTGCTGCTCCGGCCTGGATGTCATCCAGCGGCCACGTGCCAAGGCCGATCGATGGCATGAAGGCGCCATTGTTGAGTTCACGTAACGGGACCGATGCATAGTTATCTGGCATTTGGCCATGCTATGGCACCGGCAGGAATACCGATAGGGGCCGGGCGCCTCGCGGCAGAATGCGTCGATGTGCCGGCCGCGGCGCGAAGATCCGGAGCAGGGACGGCCGGGCGAAATCGGGGGCAACCCATGACCGACCGAGGCCTGCGATGGCCGCGTCCAGCCAGTTCCCCACACAGCCGCGGCCGGGCAGGCGTATTTTCGATCCGCCTCCCCGCGCTTGTCCACAGCCCCGGTCCCGCACCGCATGGCTGTCGCTGCACGGCATCACACTGGGGTGACGAGGCAGGAAGTACTTGCCCAGAGTCGAACATTGGAGTGCACCATGACGGACCACATAACGTTGCGCGGTGTGGTGGGAACAGAGCCCCGCACCAGCGGGGGAAACAGCGGCACGCTCATTGCAAAGTTCCGCATGGTCAGCAACGAGCGGCGGCAGGACCCGGAGACGGGGCAATGGACGGATGCGCACAGCAACTGGTACACCGTTTCCTGCTTCCGGGCCATGGCCACCAACATGCTTGCCAGCATCCACATGGGCGACCATGTCGTGGTCTACGGCAAGATGCAGGTGCGCGAATATGACCGCCAGGACGGAACCCGGGGCTTCAGCGTGGACATCGAGGCCATGGCGCTGGGCCACGACCTGCGCTTCGGGGTCAGCCGCTTTGACAGGATCAGGCGTGCCGGGGGAGAAGACAACGCGGATTCCCACCTGCGCCACGGCAAAACGGAGCGGGAACCCGCGGAGTCGAACGACGAGTTCCCGGTGACCGGCTGGCCGGAATCCGAACCCGGGGCGGATACCGAGGCGGCCTAGTTTTCGCGGGGACGAATCGGTCGGGAATGTGTGGGGGGGGGGGGGGGGGGGGGGGGGGGGGGGGGGGGGGGGGGGGGGGCCGGGGG
>NZ_JBIXLN010000089.1:0-4901 GCF_045798555.1 Paeniglutamicibacter sp. MACA_103
AGTGGGGGAGCAGGTTATTGCGTGCCCTTCTGCCATCGGCCTTGTTGCCTGCCTCGGTCGCGGCTCCCTCTCGCTGGGCAGCGTTGCCCAGCGAGAGGGGGTGTGGCCCGGTCGGGACTTGTTGCAGCCAAGCCCCGCCTCGAGTCCGCCAGGGTCTCGGGGCCAAGCTTTGCCTTGGGCTGTGCTCGCCGAGATCCGCCGCGGGGGTAGCGCTTTGGATGTTCATATGGTGATACGGCGTGATAGCTCGTATCATTAGTGGTATGACGAGCATGGCGTTTGAATACGAGGTGGACCGGGCGTTGCACCGTCGCGGTGATCCCATGAGCACTCATGATTTTCTGGCTGTCCTGGAGGAGGTCACCAGCATTGCCGTGGAGCCTCTGACCGCGGGGGAGCACGACTTCTTGATGAAAAATACTGATCTGGAGGAAGCCGACCTCGACCCTGGGGGCCGGGTCGCGACGAACTTGCGGGTGCTGGCCGGTCAGGCCAGCTCGAGGGCGGCCCTGCGGGAGAACTCCCTGAGTACCGCCGAGGTTGCCTCGCTGACTGGGAGGGATCCAGCAAATGTGCGCCGTTCCCGGCTTGAGGGTGCCCTGTATTCGCCAGGGACCGGCGTTCCGGGGCAGAGCCTGCGTTTCCCACGCTGGCAGTTTATCGAGGGCGCGCCGGTACCAGGGCTGCGCAAGGTCATTCCTGCTTTCCCTGCTCACTTTCACCCCTTGTCCATTGAGCGATTCATGACGACCGCGAATGAGGATCTGGAAGGCATGACCCCGGTCGCGTGGTTGGCCATGGGTGGCGCTCCCGATGCCGTGGCAGCGCTTGCCGATGAACTGGGCTACGAGTGAGCCCGAAGCACCCCAAGAACCCACTCACCCCAAAAGCACCCCTGCAAGCGGAACGTAAGCACCTGATCACCTATGACCAGGCACTCTGGCGCATCCACACCACCGTGGGCACACACCCCTCAACCTGGGACGAGCTACGGGCGTATGGACCGATATCCCGCTTCCGCTGGGACCCCCACCCCGCACCCACCCAACTACACCCCGAAGCGGCAGTTTCCTATACCGCCACGGACTATGTCACGGCGTTCGCAGAGGTCTTCCAGGACGATCAGGCCATCACTCTTTCAGCTAGCCGCGCATTGTCAGGCTGGTATCCCAACAGGCCACTGACACTGCTTGACCTGGTCAATAGCGACTGGGCCGTGCACCATGGCGCATCTGCTTCGCTGCCTCAGGCGACAAAGAACATTTGCCGTAACTGGTCAAGCAGTATCTGGGAGCAACTGGGCCGGGGATCCGATGCGCTCCTCGATGGGCTCTACGTGCCATCCACCAAAATTGGAGACCCCATGGTGGTGCTGTTTCCCCGGGCCAAGGACGCATTCCCCGCAGCCCCCAATTTCTCACGGTCTCTGAACCACGCCGCCGTGGCGGCCATGGCCACTTCAGCTGCTGCTCGCCTTCGGTGGTCGATCCGCTAGGCAGCACCACGGTGCCCGAAGAAAACATTGTGCGAATTCGCTGTCTATCGGCGGAACAATCCACCTTTCCGTATGCTCGCGGTTCCTGCCCGGGCACTCGGATCCGGTGTTCTTGAGCTGGCCTCGTGCTTCCCTCGCCGGGCGTGCGGGGCTTTTGCTTGCCTGCTTTGGCCAGTGTGGTCCCCGTAGGCGCGCTGCGTGGTTGCCTCCGGCCCGCTTCCCTCGCCTCCGGCCCGCTTCCCTCGCTGCGCTCGCCGGGCCCCTCCCGGCCGCTGCTGCGTACCTGCGACTGGGTCGACTGGCGGCACTCGCCGTGGATCCAGGGCCTCTCCTTGCGGCCGTGTCTGCTATCTGCTGGTTCAGGGGCGGCACCTACTGCCTGTTGCGCTCTGGCGCGCCTGCCTGCCGAGGTCTGGTTTTGGTTTCGGGTTTGGAGGGTGTCGTGGAGTGCTCCGATCCAGTCGTGGGGTTGTGGGCTGGGGATGAAGGGCGAGGGCGCTGGAGTGGCCAGTTGCGGTAGGTGTGGGGCGCAGGGCATTGGTGCGGTATCGATTGGTGGGGCATAGAAGAAGAAGGCCACGGTCAGGATGGCTAGGGTCAGGTACACGCTGTGTAGGAGTGGTTTCTTCACCCCTAAGGCGACTTGGCACCGTGTTGGCAGTGTGAGCAGCTGGATTGATTTTTGAGGCTGTGGAGGCTTCGAGGTCTGACGGTGGGCCTGCTGGTTGTTAGGTGCTGCTGTGTGGAGGAGGACGGCGATGCTTTCTAGGGTTTCCATACAGCACCGAGTGGCCCCTTTTCCGCTCCGCTCGCGCAGGCGGTTCGGGGTGCTGGGATGGTTTTTCTGCGGAGCTTTCATAGCTCGTTTGAGTGCCGGGGAGTGGGGCTGGCTCACCGTGGCTCGGGTTGATCCTTGTGCTGTGGTTTCTTGCTTGCTGGTGGTGTCCGTCTTTGCTGGGATTTGGTGGTGTCTCACCCAGACGTCTATGCGCCGAGGTATCTGACGGGCGGTTGCCGACGGCGGTCTACCTCGCTGCCTCGCCTCGGTGCCTGTCTCATGGCGCGTGAGGCCCTCGCCGTGTGGGCTTCGGTGTCTGCCTCGATCTGTTTGCGCTCGCCGGTGGCGGGGGCCGCGCAGCTCTTATCTGGGGGCAATAGGCCGTGCTGCCCGACCCGCCCGTTGCCGGGGCGGTCTCTCGATGTCAGTACTGCCGCCGGCACATTCTGGGTAGCGGGAGGGGTTTTTCTGGATGTCCAGAATTTTTTCTGTCGTGGTGTCCGTGTGGTTGCTGTTCGCTGCTGTTTCAGTGCCCGCGTTGCTGGTGGTTCCGGTGCGGGCGGGTCTGGGAGTTCTCATGGTCGGTCTCTATGCGGCAGGCGTGCCTGCGCAGTTTCTGGGGCCACCTGCTGCATGCCTTGGTGTCCGTGTTGCCTGTGTCCAGGGGCTGGCCTTCGGTGGTGCTCTGATTCGCCGTCGGACTAGCGTCTCCCTGTTGCCGCGTGGCTCCCTGCGGGGTGCGCTGAAATTCGTCAGTGCCCGCTGCCTGTTGCCCCCAGGTGTCGGACACGGCCTGCTGCGCCTCGATCTGTTTGCGCTCGCCGGTTGCTGACCTCGACGTGCGCCGTGGGCTGTCTATGGCTCGCGCCCAGCCGGCGCATCATCTGGACAACTAATCTGACCATTCGCTTTGTTTCTTATTTTGTATAAATCTCGGTTGCTAAATTTGTGTTTGTGGGGCAACGACTGGGCAATGGTGGGGCAGTGGCTGGGCAGTTGCTGGGCAATTTTTGGGTGTGGTTTTTCTGGGTGTCCAGAATTTCGAGGTCTGGTTTGGCGTCCTCGGTGGCTTGCGCGGGTTGCCCTGGACGGGTGGTTGGGTTCCCTGGTCGTGGGCCCTGGTGGTGTTGGTGGGTTCCCTTGGGGCGGTATGTCCTTGCGCCGGGGCCGGCGCCGTGGCCGGGGTGTGCTGCCTCGGCGTGCACTGGGAGCTGCCCCGCCTCGAGGTGCGCCGCTTTGCGGGTGGTGTTTTGCGGGGGTTTGTGGGCTGTTTGGGGGCTTGGGGTGGTGTGGCTGGGTGTTTGGGGCGGGGTGGGTGTGTGGGGCTGTCTGTCGGGTTCTGGTGGGTGGTGTGCGGGGTTTGAGCGGTTGGCCTGCACGGTTGGGGCGTCGGGGTTCCTTGGGGTGTGGGCCCTGGTGTGGTGGCTGCCGGGCTCTTGGGGTGGTATGTCCTTGGGGGAGCTGCAGCTGCGTGCCTCGGGCTGCGCTGTCTGGGGGTGTTTGGGGCCGTCTGCCGGCGATTGATAGCCGGGGTGCGGGTGGTCTTTGCGTTGCGGCTGGGTGGGGTCGGCGTGGGGTGTGGTGGTAGGTGCGTTCTTGTGGGTGTTCTTAGGTATGTTGTTATGTTTTGCCTTGTGAGAGTGGCTTTCTTGGGTGTGGGTCTATGTGGCTACGTGTTCGGGCAATCGGGCAGTTGGGTAGTTGGGCGGTTACATGGCCGCGTTGGGTCGTGGTGGGCCTGGTCTTGGGGGGTGGTCGTGCGGGGACATACCGTGTGGGGATCCCAGGGCGCTGGGGCTGGATCTTGGTGAGGCTGCGTTCTTCCTGGTTGGATCCGCGGCGGGGGTTGCGCCTGGTGTGTTGGCGGTATGTCTTTTGGCTTCCCTGGTCTTCGGGCCCTGGTTGTGGATGTTGCACCTGGTGTGTTGGCTTGCCGGTGGTATGTCTGGGCCGCTGCGCGCAGGCGGGCCCTGGTTCCGCTTGGTGCTGCGGCGGCTACTGCTGCTGGTGTGCTGGCGGTATGTCCGAGCTGCGCTCGCCGGCGGCTTATGCTGGGGCGGTGGGGACATACCGTGCGGTACCGATGTAGCCGGCGCCACCAGGGGAGCCGGCTCCTGGCCGGGGCGGGGTGGTATGTCTGTGTTTTTCTAGGTGTTTGCCTAGGTTGAATCTTAGGTAAGGAGTTGTGTTTTTCGGCCGTATTTCGTGGTTGACATGGGCTTTTGTGGTAAACTTGGGGTAGTTCAAAGGTAGGTTTAGCCATGGTTGGCATGGCGGATGAGAAGACGGCAGGGGAGGTGTTCGGGCAGATGGTTACCCAACAGGCACGGCAGGCGCTCAGCGAGGCTGGTGACGCCGTGGAGCTGCAGGCCCTCGGCCGCGCGATGGCCGCCTCGACGGAGGCAGTCGCTTTTTCCGCCCGACGCGCCCAGGGGGAGGCTCCGATGGTCAGGCCGGCCGCCCCCTCGTCCAAAGCCCTCCTGGTGACCCACACCGAGACCGTGGCCTGCCGGCGCACCGCAAGCCCTTTGCCCGATCAGCAGCGCGTCAGCCGCTGCCCGAAGGCCGACGACGAGACCGCACCACCGACCAACCCGACCGCCCGGCAGGGCGGTTGCCAGCGCGTCA
>NZ_JBIXLN010000090.1:0-4549 GCF_045798555.1 Paeniglutamicibacter sp. MACA_103
CGCCTGCCGTCCTCGCGGCAGGCGCACGGCACAGCTCCTCCCGAGGACCCCTGCCCATCCGGTATCAGGAGCGGCGGTGCCCCAACGCTCCATACGCCCTACCCAAGCCGCTGTGCGGGCTCACGACGGCTTCTTTTAATGGGAATGGATCGCGCCACCAAATGGCTTTATGAAGTTCAATGTTTGCCCTTGCCTTCACACTTACAACTTTGTAACCTGTAATCGGTTCAGCAGTGGGCCATGGATTCTTCGATTGGAGCACTCCATGAACCTTTCTGTTGGCATGCCGCCGTGTAAACCCGCAGTACGATTCCTATCCTCCAGTTGTTTGCGTGGACCCGGCCGGGCCGGGCAGTCCCTTAGCCTGGGTTTCGCAGTGGGCGGGCGGGCGCAATGAGGGTCATAGAAAACAACCGGGAATTGCTCCGATACCAGCTCTATGAGCTGGGTGATTTGGCTGGTTTCGTCCAATACGGCATGCAGGGCGACGAACTCTGGCTGCACTACACCCAGCTCAAGCGCCGATACAAGTCAGCGGAACTCATCGAGGAACTGCTGCTCCATGTGCTGGAGGATGCTCGCCGACGTCGGCTGGCCGTGATGCCGTTCTGCCCTGCCATGCGCCTGTTCATTGGTGATCATCCGCAGTACCGCCGGTTGGTCCCCGAGGCGTGGCAGGAAAGGTTCTTGGCACCGCGATCGGATCTTCACAGTCCCATGGACAAGGTCCGCTACACCGGTTCACCCAAACGGCGCAGTACCGCTGCCCAGGGGCACCAAGCAGTGCCGAGCAGTCCGGAACCGTCGTTGGCCGCATCGCGCCAACCGCGCCTGAGCGGCGCCTGATCCCACGATCCGAAGGGACAAGGAAGGGTGCGGAATCAATTCTTCCGCACCCTTCCCGCGTGCCGTCTGCTTGGCGGCGAACCGAGGCACCAAGACCGAACGGCCAACATCCTCAGGACGTCGGGATGTCGAACCGCTCCCAGACCCTGTGCGAGGCCAGGAGCGTTGCGGCATCCTGGACCGCTCCTTCGACGGTGGCATTCACCAAGCCGACACCCGAGGCCGGCAATCCCACTTCCTCGAAGAAGTCCTCGGCCTGGTCCACCGCCACGATCGCCTTGCATTGCCGGTATGCCTCTTGGAGCAGCAGCACGAACCGGGGGTCCAGGCCCTGCGCACCCTCCGGCCTGATGGCCCCGGCCTTGGCGTCGAGGTCAACCCGGGAATCGGGGGCCGGGGCCAACGCCGAGGCCACCACCAGGGCGTCGAACTCGATGGACCTGGCGGTCAGCAGGGTCCGGTCCACGGGCGATCCGTCCGCGAGGCTGCCCCCGGTGGGCGCCAGCAGCAGCGGCTTCATGCCCTGCAGGTTGGCGTTGGCCACCAAGAGCTCGACAATTTTCGCCGGCGTGGAGTGGCTGGCCACGATGCCCAGCGTCCTGCCCTCGACCGGCCAGGTGCCGCCGACCTGGGACACCGACGGGCACAGCTCCGCGTCCGGCACCTCGATGCTGGCCCCGGGGGCCGGCTTGCCCAGTTCCCGCGCCACCGCGGCGCACAGCCCGGCATCGATGTTTGCCAACGCCTGCAGCTGGCGGGCGCGGACGGATTCGCTGGCGCACTTGCCCAATTCAAAGGAGTACGCCTGCTGCACGTGCAGCTGTTCCTGGGTGGCCAGCGAACGGTAGAACATCGTGACCTGGCTGAAATGGTCCTCGAACGACACCGGGTTGCCGCGTTTCTTGAACGCCTCGGCGACTTGCTCGGGAACGTCGATGAACGGCGCTCGGGCGTTGGTTCCCTCGCCGGCCATGTAGGGGCACCCTCCGTCCAGGGAGTTGGGGTGGTACGGGGCGATGCCTTCGTGGATATACCCCTGGTGCATGCCGTCGCGCAGCATGTCGTTGACCGGTGCGTGCGGCAGGTTGATGGGCAGCTGGGAGAAGTTTGGCCCGCCCAGGCGCGTGAGCTGCGTGTCGATGTAGGAAAAGAGCCGCACCTGGAGCAGCGGGTCGTTGGTGACGTCGATTCCCGGCACCAGGTGCCCGGGGTGGAAAGCGACCTGTTCAGTCTCCGCGAAATAGTTGGCCGGGTTCCGGTCCAGGACCATCTTCCCGATCGCCTGGACCGGCACGAGCTCCTCGGGTACGAACTTGGTGGGATCCAGAAGGTCGATGCCCTCGAACATCTGCTCCTCGTTGTCCTCGAATACCTGCACCCCGAGTTCCCATTCAGGGAAGGCGCCGGCCTTGATGGCCTCGGCGAGGTCGCGACGGTGGAAGTCCGGGTCGGCGCCGTTGGCCAGCAACGCTTCTTCCCAGACCAGCGAGTGGACGCCCAGGCGCGGCTTCCAGTGGAACTTCACCAGCGAGGTCGACCCGTCCGGGGCGACCATCCTGAAGGTGTGCACGCCGAAGCCCTCCATCATGCGGTAGGAGCGCGGGATGCCCCGGTCGGACATGAACCACATGGTGTGCGCCTGGGCCTGGGTGTGTTCGGAGACAAAGTCCCAGAAGGTGTCGTGCGCCGACTGCGCCTGCGGGATCTCGAGGTCCGGGTGTGGCTTCACCGCGTGGACGACATCCGGGAACTTGATGCCGTCTTGGATGAAGAACACCGGGATGTTGTTCCCCACCAGGTCGAACACGCCTTCGCTCGTGTAGAACTTCGTGGCGAAACCACGGGTGTCCCGCACGGTGTCGGCAGACCCGCGCGAGCCGGCGACGGTGGAGAACCGGACGAACACCGGGGTTTGCACGCCTTCGGCCAGGAAGGCCGCGCTGCAGATCCGCGAGCCGCTGCCGTAGCCGATGAACCGGCCGTGGGCTCCGGCCCCGCGGGCGTGGACCACGCGCTCGGGGATCCGCTCATGGTCGAAATGGGTGATCTTTTCGCGCAGGTGGTGGTCCTGCAGCAGGATCGGGCCGCGGGGTCCAGCCTTCAGCGAGTGGTCGGTGTCTCGCAGCGGCGCCCCCTGGCTGGTGGTCAGGTCGTTTCCCTGGGGATGCGTTGGCGCCGCATTCTGCTTCGGAGTGCTTTCCCTGGGCGCTTCGGGGCCTGTAGTAGTCATGCCAGAACTCACTTTCGTACCGTGCCCGGACAAGGGCTCGTTCGATGGAATATTGACTTCCAGCGGCGTTTCGCGCGATTGCGCGGGGAAGGCTCGTGATGCGGACGCCGCCGCCTCCACCGTAGGCCCGGGTCCCCGGGGCGCGTCAAGGAAAGTGCAGGCGGCACGACGTCGGTGGCATCCAGGCGATCATGCCCGGCCGGATGCCACCGAAGCCATCAGGGCTTGCTGACCAGGTTCTCCGATTCGGTTCCCGCGGCCCACGCCTGCAACTGGCGCTTCAGCAGCGCCGTCATGCGCGGCAGGAAGGCCTCGGTGTTCCCGCCGTTGTGCGGAACGATCAGCGCATTGGGCAATTCCCAGATCGGGTGGTCTGCCGGCAGCGGCTCGGGGTCAAAGACGTCGGAGGCGCAGCGCAGCCGGCCGGTCCGCAATTCGGCAACGAGCGCGTCGGTGTCGACGACCGGGCCGCGGGCCACGTTCACGACCACCGCGCCATCGGGCAGCGCCGCCAACAGCTCGGCGTCAACCAGGTGGTGGGTGCCCGGGTTGTGCGGCACGATCAGGATCAACACCTCGATGTCCTTGGCATGGGCCAGCAGGTCGCCGATCGCCAGGATCTCGCCGTGCACATCGCTCCGGGCACGGGTGCCGAACCGGCTCATCTGCACTTCGAAGGGTTCCAGCCGCTTGCGGATTTCCTCGCCGATGCCGCCCACGCCCACGATGGCGACCCGACGGTCGGCCAGACCCGGCCAGCGCGTGGGGTTCCAACGGCCCTCGGCCTGGTCGCGCACCGCCTCCCCGATGCCGCGCAGCGACGCGATGGCCAACCCCACGGCCAGTTCGGCGGTTGCTGCGGCGTGGACGCCGGCCGCGGTGGCAACCGCGACGTCTGGCCCCACCAGGTCGTGCACGCCGTCGAATCCGGTGGTCTGAGTCTGGGCCAGCTTGAGGTTCCGGGCACGCCCGATGCCCTTGAGCATCGAGATGTTGGCCATGTACGGAAAGATCGCCACGTCGATCTCGTCCAGCTCCACGCCCACCGGCTCCCCGGCGATGTCCCAGACTCCGGCCCTCAGCCCGTCGGGCAGGGGGCCCACGGCCTCAAGTAGTTCGGTGCTGGGAAAGGACACAACGCGAAATGGCTTCATGCCCCTCAGCGTAGGTCGGCCCCACACGCCGTCCCAAGGGCAAAACGCCCGGCGTCACAAAAGACCCCGACATATGACGCGCTTTTGCCGCAGGCTTCAAGGGACCCAACGACCCAACTCAAAGCTATATTTGTGACCTCAATCCCAAAGAGCCGATTCGGTTTGCATTCGGCCGCCAAGCTGGTAGAGTTTCATGTCGTTGCAGAGCGCAGGAGCCACGAACTCCGAGCAAAACAACAGTCGCACCTCTAGCTCAATTGGCAGAGCAATTGACTCTTAATCAATGGGTTTCGGGTTCAAGTCCCGAGGGGTGCACGGA
>NZ_JBIXLN010000091.1:0-4282 GCF_045798555.1 Paeniglutamicibacter sp. MACA_103
GGGGGGGGGGCGGGGGCGGGCCGGGGGCCCCGGCAACACCGGCCCGCGGGTGTCACCTCGCCGTGGTCACCTGCCACATCCGCCAAGCACCCTCCGTGAATCGCAGGACCATGAGGACCCGCTGGCTTTCGGACCCCTTGGCACTCACGATGACCCTGCCATTGCGATCCAGATAACGGTAGCCGCCTTGCACGCTCGTCGCCTCGATTCTCGCCTCCCCCGATTTCTCCCCCGGCAATACGGCAACATCGCTCAGGTGCGTCTCAAGCGCCACGAGCCGCAATTCCAGGCCCCGCATGCGCGACACAACCTTTTCATCCGCCGCCAGCGCCGGTGAGCCTGCCGCATGGACCTTCCGCAATTCCTTGGGGTTCCCGGCCATCAGGGCCCGGTCGCGACGCGCAGACAAGTCGGCCGCCACCAGCACCAGTTCGCGTCCCGAGTCCGGGGTGCCACCGGGAGCCGCCGGCATGACCTGCGCAGGGGCTTGCGGCGCCCCTGCCACGGCCGGCTCGTTGGCTTCCTTGAGCATGCTGGTGGCCACCGCGGCCATGGCCACCACCAACAACCCGATGGCCACTGCGGCGGCCATGCGTCGGTTTCCGGGCCTCAATCCGTGGATCCGGTGTTGTTGGGCCCAGCGTCCTTCCCCGCCTGCGGCCCGTTCATGCGCTGGCAGGCCGGCATTGGCGTCAAACGCCGCCCGGAGCCGTCTCGGCACCGGCTTCTGTTGGGCCTTGATTTGGGCCTTGCGTTCCTTGAGCATTTCCTTGTCAGCCGCCGTCGGGCTGCCGGTGCGCCGTCCCCTGCCCAGCAACCCTGCCGCAGCCGGGGTTTGACGGGTGGTGAGCATATGTTTGAGCGCTTCCGGTTCAATCGCAGCGCTGAGCTCCACGGCCTCAGGCTCCCCCGCAACAAAGATCCGTTGCCCAAACTGGGCCGCGCTCGGTCGACGCTCCGGATCCGGGTCCAGTCCCTGCTCCAGCAATTTCGCGAATTCGTCATTGACTTCCGGGACCATCGCCCCCAGCGGAACCCTGCTGTTCGTGGCGTTGGGAGGTCGCCCGGTCAACAGATACCAGGCGCATGCTGCCAGGGAATAGACGTCCCGTGCCGGTTCCAGTCCTCCGGAACCGGCACGCATACCGCACTCGGGGGCGCAGAATCCCTGTGTTCCGTACTCCCCCGGCGTCTCGCCCACGGCTCGGTGCGTGCCGAAGTCCCCCAGCTTTGGCTTGCCTGCCGCCGTGAAGAGTATGTTGCGCGGGCTCAGGTCCCCGTGGGTCAGCCCCCGCGCGTGCAGGAATGCCAGGGCCTCGGCGATCGGCGCCATCACGGTAATGGTCTCCCCCACGCTCAGAGGTCCGCGCACCGCCACCACCTGGGCCACGGAACCGGCAGGGCAGTACTCCATCAAGATTCCCGGACCGATGGAGGTCTCGAGCAGGCCGAACGACTCGACAAGGAATTCATGCTCGAGGCGCAGCGCCTCGGATTCAACGACACTTTCGGGAGCGTCGCCACCGAGGATCTTAACGACCAGTTCCTCGTGCGTCGTGCCGTTCTCCACGACCCATACGCTGCTGCCTGAGCCCTCATCCAAGTGCCGAAGTGTGCGAAATCCATCGATTCGCGGGACTTGCATTGGCTCTTCCTGGGATTCCATGGTTCTGTTCTACTCGCATTGGGTTTCCCGTGCTCAAGTTATCCACAAGCAACAATGGGTAGCGGATTCGAGGGCGCCCCGGGAAGCGCGTACTGTTGTCGCCATGACCATCAAATTCGAGCGAATTGGCCATGCCCCCGAGCTGGTCGATTACCGCGTTGCATGGGACATGCAGCGCCAGGTACACAAAGACGTAACGGAAGGGGAATCGGGGCCCGTCGTTTTCCTCTTGGAACATGCGGCCGTTTACACGGCCGGACGCAGAACCGAACCTGAAGACCTGCCGGTGGACGGCACCCCGGTGATCGATGTCGATCGCGGCGGCAAGCTCACCTGGCATGGCCCGGGCCAGTTGGTGGGGTACCCGATCGTTCGCTTGTCGGACATGAAGGGCATCCGCGAATACGTCTCGACACTCGAAGAAGCCCTGATCAACGTTGCAGTCGGCTACGGCATCGCCGCGACCCGGATCAAGGGGCGCAGCGGAGTGTGGGTTGCCGGGACCGACGGCGGCCAGGACCGCAAACTTGCCGCGATCGGGATCCGCGTCGACCACGGCGTGACCATGCACGGTTTTGCCTTGAACTGCTCCAACGACCTGGCACCGTATGCACAGATCATCCCCTGTGGAATCACCGACGCCGGCGTCACGAGCATCAGCCTGGAAACCGGGATCACGGTCAGCCCGGCCGATGTCCTCGACCGCGTCGAGCAAGAGCTGGATGCCTTGTTGAGCCCGATTGTTTCGCTCACTGCCACAACCCCCGAAGGAGCCCGTTCATGAGTGCCGCACCCGAAGGTCGCCGCCTGCTGCGCATCGAGCAGCGAAATTCCGAAACCCCGGTTGAGCGCAAGCCCGAGTGGATCAAGGCAAAGATCAACATCGGCCCCGAATACGTGGGACTGAAGAAGCTCGTCAAGTCCGAGGGCCTGAACACCGTCTGCGAAGAGGCCGGCTGCCCCAACATCTTCGAATGCTGGGAAGACAAGGAAGCAACCTTCCTCATCGGCGGCTCGGAATGCACCCGCCGCTGCGATTTCTGCCAGATCGACACCGGCAAGCCCCAGCCCATCGACCGCGCCGAGCCCTTCAAGGTCGCCATGAGCGTGAAGAAGATGGGCCTGCGCTACGCCACCGTCACCGGCGTTGCCCGCGACGACCTCGAAGACGAGGGAACCTGGCTTTACGCCGAAACCGTTCGCCGCATCCACCAGCTGAACCCCGGCACCGGCGTCGAGCTCTTGATCCCCGACTTCTCGGGCAAGCCCGAGCACCTCGACGAGATTTGCGCCTCTGCCCCGGAAGTCTACGCGCACAACCTTGAAACGGTGCCGCGACTGTTCAAGTCCATCCGCCCCGCATTCCGTTACGAGCGCTCCCTGGACGTCATCTCGCAGGGCCGTGCCAACGGCATGATCACCAAGTCCAACCTGATCCTGGGCATGGGTGAAACCCGCGAGGAGATCACCGAGGCCATCAAGGACCTCGTGGATGCCGGCTGCGACCTGCTCACCATCACCCAGTACCTGCGCCCCACCGAGCGCCACCACCCGGTCGAGCGCTGGGTCAAGCCCCATGAATTCGTGGAGCTGCAGCAGGAAGCCGAGGAAATGGGAATCCTTGGCGTCATGAG
Source organism: Paeniglutamicibacter sp. MACA_103 (assembly GCF_045798555.1). NCBI lineage: Bacteria > Bacillati > Actinomycetota > Actinomycetes > Micrococcales > Micrococcaceae > Paeniglutamicibacter > Paeniglutamicibacter sp. MACA_103. The sequence goes on from NZ_JBIXLN010000091.1 coordinate 3,301, forward strand.
CGGGCCGTTGGTGCGTTCCTCCTACCGTGCCGGTCGCCTTTGGGCCGCCGCCATGCGCAAGAAGGGCAATGCAATCCCGGAGGCCCTGGCGCACATTGCCAGCTCCGGCGACACCCGCCAGGAGGCTTCTTCGCTCGTCGGCTCCTAGCCGGTTCCGGATCGCGTAGAATTGAATCACTATGGCCAAAAACACCAATAACGCCTCGTCCGAGGCTGCAAGTCCTAAGCGCGGACTGTTCTCGCGCAAGCCGAAGGCCGAGAAGGCCAACAAGGAACCGGGCCGGCTGAAACAGCTGGGCCAGGTCTTCCAGATGACCCGCAAGAACGACCCCATGGTCGTCTGGCTGATGATTCTGGCTGCCCTCGGCGTCCTTGTTGTGGGCCTGATCATTGGCCTGCTGATCAACAACTGGATCACCGCGGTCCTGATCGCCCTGCCGCTCGCCTTGCTCGCGGCAACCATGATCCTTTCCCGCCGCGCCGAGAAGGCCGCCTTCACGCAGCTTGAGGGACGTCCCGGTGCAGCCGGAGCGGCCATGAGCGTGTTGCGCCGCGGCTGGATCCTGAAGGACGAGCCGGTTGCCGTGAACCCGCGCACCAAGGACCTGGTGTTCATGGGCATTGGCCGCGCAGGCGTCGTGCTGGTCACAGAAGGACCGAACACCCGTGTTCGCACCCTCGTCGACGCCGAGCGCAAGCGCATGGGCCGCGTGCTTCCCAACGTTCCGATCCACGTGATCAACGCCGGCAACGAGGAAGGCCAGACCCCGCTTGCCGAGGTCGGCAAGGCGATGAAGAAGCTTCCCAAATCGATCACCAAGCTGGAGATCAGCGCAGTCGACAAGCGCTTGAGCACCCTTGGCAGCGCGAAGCTACCGATTCCGAAGGGAATCGACCCCAACCGGGCCCGCCCCAACCGCAAGCAAATGCGCTGACGCTAAGGCACGAGATCCGTTGAAGAAAAGTGGGGGGGTTTTTGGGG
>NZ_JBIXLN010000092.1:0-4059 GCF_045798555.1 Paeniglutamicibacter sp. MACA_103
CCACACCCGTTCGTGCACGGTTGCGCTTTAGCGTGAACGCTGGCGCAGACGCTGGATGTCCAGGATCACGACGGCGCGTGCCTCAAGACGCAGCCAACCGCGCTGCACGAACTCGGCCAGGGCCTTGTTCACGGTTTCGCGCGAGGCGCCGACCAGCTGTGCCAGTTCTTCCTGCGTCAGCTCGTGGGCAACCAGGATGCCGTCGGTGGCCGGGCGACCGAAGCGGTCGGCCAGGTCCAGCAGTGCCTTGGCGACACGGCCCGGAACATCCGAGAAGACCAGATCGGCCAGCGACTCGTTGGTGCGGCGCAGGCGCGAGGCCAGGGCCTGCAGCAACTGAACCGAAACCTCCGGGCTGGTCAAGATGACCTTGCGCAGGTTTTCGTGGCGCAGGCCGGCCAGACGCGTCTCGGAGACGGCGGTGGCGGTGGCGTTGCGCGGGCTCGGGTCGAACAAGGCCATTTCGCCGAACAATTCGCCCGGGCCGAGAACGGCAATGAGGTTTTCACGACCGTCCGTGGAGGTGCGCCCCAGCTTGATCTTGCCCGAAACGATGAAGTAGAGCTGGTCGCCCTGGTCGCCCTCGCGGAACACCGAGGCGCCACGGGACAGATCCACTTCGGATAGTTCTTCAGTCAGTGCAGAGAACACCTCGTCGCTCAATGAAGCGAAGAGTGGTGCTCGGCGCAGTACCTCGATGTCCATAAAATCTCCTGTCAACTGTCGTTAGCGCTCATCTAATTGTGCCGTACGGTTTGCCCATGTGACAGCTTCCACACGCCAAATCGGGCTAAATGTGGTTAGAATCGCGGGCATCGACCAGATGCCCCGACTAGACTCGGGGCATCGAATAGTGTTTTAGGCCCCATTTTGGGCCGGGCGGCACGGTATGAAGGGCGGGAGTCCAAACTGAATGTTGGGATTGACATGGTTGGACCTGTTGCTCATCATCTCTTTGATCAGCTTTTTGGCTTCTGGCCTGCGTAAAGGCTTCTTTGTCACGCTCGGGGCGATTGTTGGTTTCCTGGCCGGCGGAATCGCGGCCTTCTACGGAATCCCCTTGGTCTCGACGTGGGTGACGAACCCCGGGTGGCGAATTTTCTGGATTGTGGCTGCCGGGTTGATCTTCATCTTGATTGGCCAGGGCATCGGCATGGCCATCGGCTCCAGAATCCGCTTATGGCTGAACTTCCCGGTCCTGAAGTCCTTCGACCGGCTGCTGGGCGGCGTTGCCAACACCGTCATGGCCGCCCTGGTGATCTCGGCAATCGCGCTCTCCGCCGCAACCATGGGCGTGCCCTGGGTTTCCCAGCAGGTCGCCGATTCACGCGTCCTGAGCACGATCCAGGCCTGGACCCCGAAACCCATCACCAACTTCGTCACCCAGGCGCGCGCCCAGGTCATGGGCCAAACCCTTCCCGAGCTCTTTGAACCCTTTGCCCCGAAGGTTGCCGTCGACGTTCCCGAGGCCGAGGACCTGGGCAGTGGAATCGAGGCCGCCGAGGAGTCCGTCGTCAAGATCATCGGCACCGCCTATGCCTGCGGCGTGAACCAGTCCGGCTCCGGCTTTGTCTTTGCACCGGACCGGGTGATGACCAACGCGCACGTGGTCGCCGGAATCACCGAGCCCTCGGTGACAACCCAGGACGGGCAGGTGCACTCCGGAAACGTCGTGTACTTCGACTCGGTCGCCGACATCGCCGTCCTCCAGGTTCCCGGACTCGGACTGAAGCCGCTGGAACGCGGCACCGACCTTGACCGCGGGGACACCGCAGCCTTCCTGGGCTACCCGGGCGGCGGCTCCTTCCGCGCCCTGGGAGCGGTGGTCGAGTCCCTGAGCACCGTTTCAATCCAGAACATTTACGGAGCTGAACCGACGCCGCTGCGCATCTACCAGTTGGCGGCCAAGGTCGAGCAGGGCAATTCCGGCGGGCCGGTGCTCGACTCCCGAGGTCGCGTGGTCGGAATGGTCTTCGCCAAGGCCAAGGGCGGCGCCGATGTCGGCTATGCCCTGGCCCTTGAAGAGATCGACGAGGCCCTGGCGAAGTCCGATAGCTCCCGGGAATCGGTACCCACCGGAGCCTGCTCGCCGCACTAGGCGCCGATCGGCGGGGCGGGGCCGGCCGGCTCAGAGCCAGTCGAGCTGTGCCCCGTGCTGTCCGGTGCGGGCCAGCGGAACCCTGTCCAAGGACAGGGTGAAGCGGTTCACGTCGGAGACCTCACGGGTATGGTTCGAGACATCCATAAAGAACGCCTCGTTGGAAATCCAGCGGCAGCCCAGTGAGGCGATGGTCTCGGCAAAAGCGGTTCGCCGGGCCTCGTCGAGGTAGGCAAGCACCGCCGAGTGCATGACCACGGGCACCGCATGTCTCGGAGCCGCATCCACCAAATCGGCAACGCATTCGTTCAGGTCCCCGGCCAGCAGCAGCGGCGGCCCCGCAACCCCCGGCAGGGCACCGGATTTAAGCGCGGCCAGGGTCGCCAGCGCGGCGTCCAGCTGGGCGCGCCGATCCTCCTGCCCCGGCCAGACCAGGGCACGCAGCCACGCCACGGTGTCCGGTTCCGTGCCGTCCAGCGGGTTCAGGTCGACCCCGGCGCGCCAGGCGATGCCGGGCAGCGTGGACGGGAGTGGGGGATCGCCCGTGGTGGCGCAGCGCAGCAGCGGGGAGCCGGTGCCCAGCACGGGGCCCCCGTCGTAGGAATACGAGTAGAGATCGGGCAACAGGCACAGGCCCGCCGAGGGACCGACCTCGATCAACGCCAGGGGACGCTGTTCCTGGGCCGCCACCATGGCCAGGGCCGGCAGCAGCGTGGCGCAGCGCCCCGCCTCGTTGGTCTGGGTGGCGTGGGTCATGACGATCGCGCGGATCTCGGCCCAGTGCGTGGCGAGGTACGCTTCCAGGACCGAAAACGGTTCGTCGGGGCAACCGTGGAAGCGGGCCGCGGCAAAGACCAGGTTCGGCTGGCGCTTGGGCGCGGGCAGGCCCGAGACGAGTTCCAGCAGGGCCACGCTGCCGGCGACCCCTTCGGCCCACTGCGTGTACAGCTCGCTGTGTCCGGTGAACCAGCGCCGGGCGTAGTCCAGGTACAGCGCCGCGGCTCCCTGTGTTGGTCCGGTGTCCATCAGCCCGCCTCCGGGGTCTCGGGTCCCGACGGCTGGCCGGCAACGGAGCCGCCTGCCAGCCGGTGCGATTCGAGCAGGAGTTCTTCGAGCTCCGCAATGTCGATGCGTTCGAGCCTGACCAGCAGAAGCAATGGAGAGCGCTCATGGTGCGGTGTCCAAAAGTAGGTGCCGGGGTCCATGGCCGCCAGGGCCTCGCGCTCAGCGGTTTTCACGGTGAGCACGCCGTCTTCCCACATTCGGGCCATGAGGGTTTCGGCGAACCAGGCCGGCCGTTGCCAGCTGGGTCTTTCGACGACCCCGGGAAGCGCGAGGCACAGCCTGCGGACGTCGTCTTCGGTGCTCATGGCATCACGATACCGATCCGGTGCGCCGCGGCACAGGGGGAGGGGCGCGGCGGGGGCTACTTCCCGGCGAGGTGGATCAATTGCTGTATGCCCAAAACATAGCCATTGACCCCGGCGCCCACGATGATGGAGGCCGCGACCGGGGAAATGTATGAATGGTGGCGGAAGGCCTCGCGGCGGTGCACGTTGGAGATGTGGACCTCGATCACCGGCAACTGGACGCCGGAGATTGCGTCCGCCAGGGCCACCGAGGTGTGGGTGAAGGCGCCGGGGTTGAACACGATGCCCGCGACCTGTCCGCGGGCGGCGTGGATCGCGTCGATGAGCACGCCCTCGTGGTTGGACTGCAGGAACTCCACCTCGTGGCCCGCCTGCGCGGCGGCGGCGCGGCAGAGGGCCTCGACGTCTTCCAGGGTCTCGTGTCCGTAGATCTCCGGTTCCCGGGTGCCCAGGAGGTTCAGGTTGGGGCCGTTGAGGACCAGGATGCGCGGCGTGCTGTTTTCACTCATGCGTCCATTTTAGGCAGTCGGGGTGGGTCGGGCCGTGGCGGCAAGCCGTTTCTGCGTTAAATGACGCGGGCGGGGGGGGGGG
>NZ_JBIXLN010000093.1:0-3454 GCF_045798555.1 Paeniglutamicibacter sp. MACA_103
GCCAAGTCGCTGATCCGCGTGCTGACCCCGATCGCCAAGCACTACATCTGCAAGAAGGCCCGCTGGGTCACCGGCGAGGCCATGGAAATCCGTGGCGGCAACGGCTACATCGAGGACTGGGCGAACTCGCGCCTGCTGCGCGACTCGCACCTCGGCTCCATCTGGGAAGGTTCCTCCAACGTCATCGCCCTGGACGTGCTGCGCTGCATGAGGCAATACGGTGCGCACCAGGTCGTCACCGACTCGATGCTTGAAAAGCTCTCCGCCCTGGAAGCCACAGACGCGGCTCCCGGGGCCCAGCAGCTCACCGAGGCCTGGCACGAGGCGCTCACCCGCGGAGACGCCATCCTCGCCGGCGAAAACCAGGACGCGCAGGCGCTGATCGGCCACTACACCAACACCCTCGCCCAGCTGATCATGGCCACCCTCCTGCTCGAGCAGGCCATCGAAGAATCGGCCGCCGGCTACCGCAAGCTGCTGGTCGCCAACTCCTACCTCGATTCGATCGTCAACGGCCACACCGGCAGCCTTCCGGTTGCGCTTCAATGGCTGGACGAACTCGTCGACGGCGCCTCAGTACCCCGCGAGGCCGCCCTCAAGGTCTTCAAGTAAGCACCGGGAAAGACTGATACACCATGGAACAGAACACCACCCCCACCGCCGGCGGCCCACTGGCCGGCATCAAGGTCGTAGACCTCTCCAAGATCCTCGCCGGCCCCTACGCCACCATGTCCCTGGCCGACCTCGGCGCGGACGTCACCAAGGTCGAGCACCCGCAAGGCGGGGACCCCACGCGATCCTGGGGCCCGCCGGTGAAGGGCACCGACGCCACCTACTACCTGGCCATCAACCGCGGCAAGAAGTCGGTCACCATCGACCTAAAATCCGTGGAGGGCCAGGAAATCGTGCACCGCATGCTCGAGGAGGCCGACGTGCTGGTGGAGAACTTCCGCCCGGGCTCGGGCCTGCAACGCATCTTCGACTACAAGGTGCTCTCCGAGCGCTACCCCAAGCTGGTCATCTTGCACATCTCCGCTTTCGGCGACCACGGTCCGCTGCGCGACGAGCCGGGCTACGACATGATCGCCCAGGCCGCCGGCGGCCTGATGTCACTGACCGGCGAACCGGGCGGAGCACCGCTGAAGGCCGGCTTCGCCATGGGAGACCTTGGCGCCTCGCTCTTCGGGATCATCGGCCTGCTCGCCGCCCTCGTGGAGCGTTCGCGCACCGGGAAGGGCCAATACGTGACCACCTCGCTGTACGAGTGCCAGCTGGCGCTGCACGTGAACTGGGCGACCAACTACTTTGACGATGGCAAGCGCCCCGGCCCGCTGGGCTCAGGGCACCCGAACCTGGTCCCGTACCAGGCGTACCGGGCGCAGGACGACTACTTCGTCATCGCCGTGGGCAACGACGCGATGTGGCAGAAGCTCTGCGCCGCGATCGAACGCCCGGACCTGGGTAACGATGCGGACCTGTCCACCAACAACGGACGGCTTGCCAACCGCGAGCGGTTGAACATCGAGCTGGAGAAAGCGCTGAAGGCCAAGACCGCAACACAGTGGTGCGAGTTGTTCGCCGTTTCCGGTGTCCCTGCCTCACCGATCCGTTCGCTGGACGAGGTCTATGCCCACCCGCACACCGCGGCCCTGGACATGGTCCAGACTGCCGACCACCCGGTCATCGGGGAGCTGAAGCAGGTCGCCTTCCCCGTCAACTTCCGGGGCCAACGCCCGCAGGTGCGCTCGGCTCCCCCGATGCTGGGCGCCGACAACGACACCGTGCTTCCGGCCTACTCCCCGCAGCCCACGGCCTAAGCGCCACCCACGAATTCAGTTCAAGAAAAGAGATACTGCTATGAACACCATTGCCCTCGAACGCGACCCGGCCCTGGCCAACTCCGATGTGTTGAACCTCGACGCCCTCTTCAGCACCGAGGAACTCGCCTTCCGCGACACCGTGCGCGGATTCGTCAACGAACGCATCAAGCCGAACATCAGCCACTGGTACGAGGCGGCCCATTTCCCCGTGGAAATCGTCAAGGAAATGGGCGATCTCGGCCTGCTGGGCATGCACCTGCAGGGCTACGGCTGCCCGGGACGCTCCTCGGTGGAGTACGGCATTGCCGCCATGGAGCTCGAGGCCGGGGACTCGGGGCTGCGCACCTTCGTCTCGGTGCAGGGCTCTCTGGCCATGACCGCGATCCACAAGTGGGGCTCGGAAGAACAGAAGAATACCTACCTGCCGTCCATGGCCAAGGGCGAGATGATCGGCTGCTTCGGGCTCACCGAACCGACCGCCGGCTCGGACCCCTCGAGCATGCAGACCCGTGCGGTGCGCACCGAGACCGGCTGGGTGCTCAACGGTGCCAAGCGCTGGATCGGCCTGGCCAACATCGCCAACGTCGCGGTCATCTGGGCGGCAACCAACGAGGGAGTACGCGGCTTCCTGGTCCCCACCGACACCCCCGGGTTCACCGCCACCCCGATCGAGCCCAAGCTCTCGATGCGTGCCTCCATCCAGTGCGACATCATCTTCGAGGATGTCCAGCTTCCCGCAGATGCGATCCTGCCCGGCGCCGAGGGCTTGCGCGGCCCGTTCTCCTGCCTGAACGAGGCCCGCTACGGGATCATCTGGGGCGCCATGGGTGCCGCCCGCGATTCCTACGAGGTCGCACTGAAGTACTCGCTGGAGCGCATGCAGTTCGACAAGCCGTTGGCCGGGTACCAGCTGACCCAGCTCAAGCTGGTGAACATGCTCCTGGAAATCCAGAAGGGCACCCTGCTGGCCATCCACACCGGACGCATGAAGGACGCCGGCACCCTGGAACCGGTGCAGATCTCGGTGGGCAAGCTGAACAACTGCCGCGAGGCAATCGAGATCTGCCGCGAGGCCCGCACCATCCTGGGCGGCAACGGCATCACCCTGGACTACTCGCCGCTGCGCCACGGGAACAACCTGGAATCGGTGCGCACCTACGAGGGCACCGACGAGGTCCACACCCTCATCCTGGGCAACCACATCACCGGCCAGCCGGCCTTCCGGTAAACATGGAGAGCCTGGGAACGACCTGCGAAACGATCCTCGTCGAAGTCGAGGGCAATCTCGGCATCATCACCATCAACCGTCCCGATTCCCGCAACGCCCTGAATGCCACGGTGCTGCGGGAAATCCGCGAGGTCCTCGAGGACTTCGCCGACAACGACCGAGTCGGGGCCGTGGTCTTCACCGGTGCCGGGGACAAGGCGTTCATTGCCGGCGCCGACATCAACCAGCTGGCGAACTACACCTTCGCCGACGGGCTGGCGGCCAAGATGCAGCGCTTCTACGACTACCTCGAAGACTATGAAAAGCCGACCATTGCCGCGATCAACGGGTTCGCCCTGGGCGGCGGCAACGAGCTGGCCATGGCCTGCGACATCCGCATCGCCGCGGAGGGCGCACGCTTCGGGCT
>NZ_JBIXLN010000094.1:0-3447 GCF_045798555.1 Paeniglutamicibacter sp. MACA_103
GCCAAGTCGCTGATCCGCGTGCTGACCCCGATCGCCAAGCACTACATCTGCAAGAAGGCCCGCTGGGTCACCGGCGAGGCCATGGAAATCCGTGGCGGCAACGGCTACATCGAGGACTGGCCCAACTCCCGCCTGCTGCGCGATTCGCACCTGGGTTCCATTTGGGAAGGCTCCTCCAACGTCATCGCGCTGGACGTGCTGCGTTGCATGTTGCAGTACGGTGCGCACCAGGTCATCACCGAATCGATGCTCGGAAAGCTCGCCGCACTGGAAGCCACCGACGCTGCCCCCGGCGCCCAGCAGCTCACCGAGGTCTGGCACGAGGTTCTCACCCGCGGAGACGCCATCCTCGCCGGCTCAACCGAGGACGCGCAAGCAATGATCGGCCACTACACCAACACCCTGGCCCAGCTGATCATGGCCACCCTGCTGCTCGAGCAGGCCATCCACGAGTCCGCCAACGGCTACCGCAAGCTGCTGGTCGCCAACTCCTACCTCGATTCGATCGTCAACGGCCGCACCTGCACCCTGCCGGTGGCCCTTGAATGGCTCGACGAACTCGTCGATGGCGGCTTCGTGCCCCGCGAGGCCGCCCTCAAGGTCTTCAAGTAAGCACCGGAAAGGACTGATCCCCATGAACAAGCACACCGCCCCCGCCGGCCCGCTGGCCGGCATCAAGGTCGTTGACCTCTCCAAGATCCTCGCCGGTCCCTACGCCACCATGTCCCTGGCCGACCTCGGCGCGGACGTCACCAAGGTCGAGCACCCCGAAGGCGGGGACCCCACGCGATCCTGGGGTCCGCCGGTGAAGGGCACCGACGCCACCTATTACCTGGCCATTAACCGCGGCAAGAAGTCGGTCACCATCGACCTGAAATCCGTGGAGGGGCAGGAAATCGTGCACCGCATGCTCGCGGATGCCGACGTCTTGGTGGAGAACTTCCGCCCGGGCTCCGGTCTGCAGCGCATCTTCGACTACAAGGTGCTCTCCGAGCGCTACCCCAAGCTGGTCATCTTGCACATTTCCGCTTTCGGCGACCACGGCCCGCTGCGCGACGAGCCTGGCTACGACATGATCGCCCAAGCCGCCGGCGGTCTGATGTCGCTGACCGGCGAGCCGGGCGGAGCACCGCTGAAGGCCGGCTTCGCCATGGGAGACCTTGGCGCCTCGCTCTTCGGGATCATCGGCCTGCTCGCCGCCCTCGTGGAGCGTTCGCGCACCGGGAAAGGCCAGTACGTGACCACCTCGCTGTACGAATGCCAACTGGCGCTGCACGTGAACTGGGCGACCAACTACTTTGACGATGGGCTCCGCCCGGGCCCGCTGGGCTCCGGCCACCCGAACCTCGTCCCCTACCAGGCGTACCGGGCGCAGGACGACTACTTCGTCATCGCCGTGGGCAACGACGCGATGTGGCAGAAGCTCTGTGCCGCGATCGAACGCCCGGACCTGGGTGAGGACGCGGACCTGCTGACAAACAACGGACGGCTTTCCAACCGCGAGCGGTTGAACACCGAACTGGAGAAGTCGCTGAAGGCCAAGACCGCTGCGCAATGGTGCGAGCTGTTCGCCGTCTCCGGCGTCCCGGCCTCCCCGATCCGTTCGCTGGACGAGGTCTACGCCCACCCGCACACCGCGGCCCTGGACATGGTCCAGACTGCCGACCACCCGGTGATCGGGGAGCTGAAACAAGTTGCCTTCCCGGTGAACTTCCGCGGCGAACGCCCGCAGGTGCGCAAGGCTCCCCCCATGCTGGGCGCCGACAACGACACCGTGCTTCCGGCCTACTCCCCGCAACCCACGGCCTAAGCGCCACCCAAGAATTCAGTTCCAGAAAAGAGATACTGCTATGAACACCCTTGCCCTCGAACGCGACGCGGCCTTGGCCAACTCCGACGTCTTAAACCTCGACGCCCTCTTCAGCAACGAGGAACTCGCCTTCCGCGACACCGTGCGCGGATTCGTCAACGAACGCATCAAGCCGAACATCAGCCACTGGTACGAGGCGGCCCACTTCCCGGTGGAAATTGTCAAGGAAATGGGCGACCTCGGCCTGCTGGGCATGCATCTGCAGGGCTACGGTTGCCCGGGCCGCTCCTCGGTGGAGTACGGCATTGCCGCCATGGAGCTCGAGGCAGGGGACTCGGGGCTGCGCACCTTCGTCTCGGTCCAAGGCTCGCTGGCCATGACCGCCATCCACAAGTGGGGCTCCGAGGAACAGAAGAACACCTACCTGCCTGCCATGGCCAAGGGCGAGATCATCGGCTGCTTCGGGCTGACCGAACCGACCGCCGGTTCGGACCCGTCCTCCATGCAGACCCGCGCGGTGCGCACCGAGACCGGCTGGGTGCTCAACGGCGCCAAGCGCTGGATCGGCCTCGCCAACATCGCCAACGTCGCGGTCATCTGGGCTGCCACCGACGAGGGCGTCCGCGGCTTCCTGGTTCCCACCAACACCCCCGGATTCACCGCCACCCCGATCACACCGAAGCTTTCGATGCGTGCCTCCATCCAGTGCGACATCACTTTCGAGAACGTGCAGCTTCCCGCCGAGGCGATCCTGCCGGGCGCCACGTCGCTACGCGGACCGTTCTCTTGCTTGAACGAGGCCCGCTACGGGATCATCTGGGGCGCCATGGGTGCCGCCCGCGATTCCTACGAGGTCGCCCTGAAGTACTCGCTGGAGCGCATGCAGTTCGACAAGCCGCTGGCCGCCTACCAGCTGACCCAGCTCAAGCTGGTGAACATGCTCCTGGAAATCCAGAAGGGCACCCTGCTGGCCATCCACACCGGACGCATGAAGGACGCAGGAACCCTGGAACCGGTGCAGATCTCGGTGGGCAAGCTGAACAACTGCCGCGAGGCCATCGAGATCTGCCGCGAAGCCCGCACCATCCTGGGCGGCAACGGAATCACCCTTGACTACTCGCCGCTGCGCCACGGGAACAACCTGGAATCGGTGCGCACCTATGAGGGCACAGACGAGGTCCACACCCTGATCCTGGGCAACCACATCACCGGCCAGCCGGCCTTCCGGTAAACATGGAGACCCTGGAAACGGCCTACGAAACGATCCTCGTCGGAGTCGAGGGCAACCTCGGCACCATAACCATCAACCGGCCCGAATCCCGCAACGCCCTGAATGCCACGGTGCTGCGGGAAATCCGCGAGGTCCTCGAGGACTTCGCCGACAACGACCGAGTCGGGGCTGTGGTCTTCACCGGTGCCGGGGACAAGGCGTTCATTGCCGGCGCCGACATCAACCAGCTGGCGAACTACACCTTCGCCGACGGTCTGGCGGCCAAAATGCAGCGCTTCTATGACTTCCTCGAAGACTATGAAAAGCCGACCATTGCCGCGATCAACGGGTTCGCCCTGGGCGGCGGCAACGAGCTGGCCATGGCCTGCGACATCCGCATCGCCGCGGAGGGCGCACGCTTCGGGCT
>NZ_JBIXLN010000095.1:0-3282 GCF_045798555.1 Paeniglutamicibacter sp. MACA_103
AAGTCCCGACCGGGCCACACCCCCTCTCGCTGGGCAACGCTGCCCAGCGAGAGGGAGCCGCGACCGAGGCAGGCAACAAGGCCGATGGCAGAAGGGCACGCAATAACCTGCTCCCCCACTCTGTCCTCCAGCCAGGTCTATCGCCTGGTCGCCGAGCGTCCCGAACGACTCAGCCTCAAGACCCTGGTCGCCCTGCTGGACATCCTGGAATGCTCGATGGAGGACCTGATCGAGCCGGTGGCGGCGGAACCGGCACGCAAGGCCAAGACCGCCGGCTCCGGCGCGAATGCGGTCGGTGACCTGCGGCCGAAACGCGCCCGCATCACCGGCCCGGACACCTAACCGATGGAACCCACCGCGGCGACCACCGACCCCCGTGCCGCCGGGCGTGGGGTGCTGGAGGATCCCGTCGGGTTCATCGTTGACATGCTTGCCGCCCTTGAACCCGGTCTCGGTCGGGACGTGATCCGGTTGGTGGTGACCGGGAATGCCGGGGAACGTGCCAAGGCCCGCAGATTGGCCCAGGCTTTGTCCCAACGTCCGGCGCTGCTCACCGATGGGCGCTCACCGGCCCCGCGGGCCCTGGGTGACCTGCTCATCTCCCTGGTCAAGGCCGGCGCGGTGAGGATTTCGGCCCCGGCCTGCACCGACTGCCGCACGCCCCTGAAGGCCCTGCAACGCAAGGGCGAGAACTGGTACTGCGGTGGCTGCGGCCCCACGCCCGAGCCCTGCACCGGCTGCGGGAACCTCCGCCTGGTCGCCAGCCGCACCCGTGACGGCGGGGCGCGCTGCATGGGGTGCCCGATCCGCAACGAACCCGACCCCGTCGGCGTCATCGTGCAGGTCGTTGCCGCCATCGACCCCGGCATCGGAGCCGAGACCGTCAGGACGGCGATCCTGGCCGCCGCCCCGCAACCCGGGCAGCGCCGCCGGCTGGCCTGGGCCCTGGAGGACCATCCCGGCCTGCTCACCGGGGCCGGTGCCCAGGCACCGTTTCCCACGGTGCTGCGCCTGATCGAGTTGCTCTGCCAGTCCGGTGCCGAACGCATCGTTCGCCCGCCCTGCCCGCATTGCGGCAGGATCCTGGCCCTGGTCAAGTCCCGTGACGGGCTGAGGCTTTGCCGCAACTGCGTCGCCAAGTCCCGCCGCCAACCCTGCGCCCAATGCCCGGCCATAGCCGAACCGGCGTCCCGCAACGAGCAAGGCCAACCCCTCTGCAGCCATTGCTCGAGCAACCCGGCCGACCACGAGACCTGCCATCGGTGCGGTCGCCGGCGACAGGTCAGCACACGCACCGCCGACGGACCGGTATGCAAGTCATGCCATCCACACAAAATCCTCACCTGCAGCGTCTGCCAAGCCACCGGTCCTGCCCGGATCTCCAAGACCACCGGCCAACCAAGGTGCCTGGCCTGTGCCCAGTCCCGGTCCGGAGGCACCGTGCAACGCCGCCTCCAAGAGGTGCTCGGTGACGGGCACGGCAATATCCGTCCCGGCCTACACAACCTCTACCAGGAGCTGGCAGCCACCGAGCGAATCGTCACCGTCACGAGTTGGCTCAACAAAAGCGGAGCCCCCACCATCCTGGGCACCCTCGACTCCAGGACCCCGCTGACACATCAGGTCCTTGACGATCTGGCCGGTGAGACAACACTGGCCGGCGACAAGACCACCGAACACCTGCGCGCCCTTTTGGTGGCCACCAAAACGTTGCCGGTCAGGGACGAGCAGATCGCCCGGCTGGAACGCTGGATCACCAGTCGCCTCGCCGAGCAATCCGATCCCGCCCAGCGCCAACTCATTCACCGCTACGCGATCTGGCACCAGCTGCGCAGGCTGCGCGGCAGGCTCCGCGGTGCCGATGCCACCTACGGCCAGATCAAGGTCATCGAGCAAAACACCAAGGGTGCCACCAGATTCCTTCACTGGCTCACCGGTCGCGGTCTCACCCTGGAAACCGCAGGCCAAGGCGCCACGCTGCGTGCCCCAACCGGGAACTTCATCCGCTGGGCCAACGCCCACAAGCTGACCAGTCTGCACTTCCGGGCAGAGCAATGGGGTGGACCGTCCACGCCGCTGGACACCGAGGAACGCTGGGCAGATGCCCGCCGGCTCCTCCACGACACGACGCTCAAACCCGAAGACCGGGTAGCGGGGCTCCTGGTCATCCTCTATGCCCAACGACCCTCGTCCATCAGCCGCCTGGGACTCGACGATGTCCACATCGAGACTGAACAGGTTTTGCTGCGCCTCGGCCCTGAACCGATTCTCCTGCCCGAACCCCTGGGCATCCTGATCCGCCAGGTCATTGCCGACCGGCAGAACCACACGATGATCGGAACAAGAGAAGCCTCCCCCTGGCTGTTCCCCGGCGGCAGACCGGGAGAAGCGATCACCCCCCGCCCATCTGCGCGTCCGGCTCAAGAAAATCGGGATCCAGCCCGGGCAGGCGCGATCCACGGCCTTGTTCCAACTCTCCATCGACCTGCCGGCGGCATTGATGGCCCGCACGCTCGGAATCCATGTCGGCGTCGCGGTCCAATGGCAACGCGCCAGCAGCGGAGATTGGGCCAGCTACGCAGCCGACGTCAGCCGCAGGAACCAACCCTGAGATGGGAGGCATTCAGACAGTTCCAATATCCGACGTCGCCATAAAGCTACCGTGGTGGGCCGGAACGGTACCGGCCGCCCACCCATAAACGGACAAGTCGCCTGAAGGACATCCTGAGAATCAGCTTGTTATTGAGTCACGTCTACGGGGTGGAACAGCCGGTACCCATCCTGCCAGCCAGTCCCAGACCAGCTACAAACAAGTCTCACAGCTTGTTGTAGCCCGATTGCTCGGGCAGGTGCGGGAACCATTCGATCAGGACAACCCGCGCATGACGGAGCCAGCGGCGTTCGGAGGTGAAGCCCAACAGGGCTTGCATCACCGACACGGTGACCAGTTCCGCATCCGTGATCAACGGCTGCAAACCGACCGCCGGCCGCCACGGGGCCGCGTCCGGATGGGCCTTCAAAAAGTCGTCCGCCGAGGCGTACAGTGCTGTTGCAAGGGTGTCCAGGTCGTTGTCCATCAGAACTCTCCAGGTTCGAATGTTGGTTATTACACCTCGATTCTGGGCACCCTTGCCTGCGCTGTCATCCCTTGGAATCAATCATCTAGTACTTAGTCGTGTCTAATGTTCTGGGTATAGGTGGCGGAGCTTGGTCCTGGCGTCACCGGTCGTGAATTGCCAGTTGACGGGCCGCTTGTCGGCGTTGGCGTCCTCCTGCCAGTGG
>NZ_JBIXLN010000096.1:0-3226 GCF_045798555.1 Paeniglutamicibacter sp. MACA_103
TGGTGGTGGGTGTGACGGGGTTGTTGTTTGGGAACTGTATAGTGGACGCGAGCATCTTGTGAGGCAGGGATTTTTCCTTGTCTTGCATAGCAATTTCTTATGAATTATTGAACCTGGTGAACGCACTTTCGGGTGTGTTTTTCTTGGTTCTTTCGATTGTAATAATATATAGCTCATGTAAATTTTTGATCATGTTTGTGGTCAAGTTTTTAAGGGCGCACGGTGGATGCCTTGGCATTGGGAGCCGAAGAAGGACGTGGGAATCTGCGATAAGCCTGGTGGAGTCGATAACCGGACGTTGAGACCAGGATTTCCGAATGGGGAAACCCCGTACGGTGTCATGCCGTATGACCCGCAGCTGAACACATAGGCTGCGTGGAGGGAACGCGGGGAAGTGAAACATCTCAGTACCCGCAGGAAGAGAAAACAATAGTGATTCCGTTAGTAGTGGCGAGCGAACGCGGATGGGGCTAAACCGAGCCATGTGTGATAGCCGGCGGGCGTTGCATGGTCGGGGTTGTGGGACTTTCCATACCAGTTCTGCCGGGCTGGTGAAGTGAGGTGCGGGCGCATAGGCGAATCGGCTTGAATGCCGGACCGTAGAGGGTGAGAGTCCCGTAGTGCGAATGCGTGCCGCCGCTTTGTGAGAGTATCCCAAGTAGGACGGGGCCCGAGAAATCCCGTTTGAATCCGCCAGGACCACCTGGTAAGCCTAAATACTACCCAATGACCGATAGCGGACAAGTACCGTGAGGGAATGGTGAAAAGTACCCCGGGAGGGGAGTGAAATAGTACCTGAAACCGTGCGCTTACAATCCGTTGGAGCCTCCTTGTTGGGGTGACAGCGTGCCTTTTGAAGAATGAGCCTGCGAGTTAGTGTTACGTCGCGAGGTTAACCCGTGTGGGGAAGCCGTAGCGAAAGCGAGTCTGAATAGGGCGAGTTAGTGGCGTGATCTAGACCCGAAGCGAAGTGATCTACCCATGGCCAGGTTGAAGCGCGTGTAAGAGCGCGTGGAGGACCGAACCCACTTCAGTTGAAAATGGAGGGGATGAGCTGTGGGTAGGGGTGAAAGGCCAATCAAACTTCGTGATAGCTGGTTCTCCCCGAAATGCATTTAGGTGCAGCGTTGCGTGTTTCTTACCGGAGGTAGAGCTACTGGATGGCTAATGGGCCCTACAAGGTTACTGACGTCAGCCAAACTCCGAATGCCGGTAAGTGAGAGCGCAGCAGTGAGACTGTGGGGGATAAGCTTCATAGTCGAGAGGGAAACAGCCCAGAACGCCAACTAAGGCCCCTAAGCGTGTGCTAAGTGGAAAAGGATGTGGAGTTGCGAAGACAACCAGGAGGTTGGCTTAGAAGCAGCCACCCTTGAAAGAGTGCGTAATAGCTCACTGGTCAAGTGATTCCGCGCCGACAATGTAGCGGGGCTCAAGCACACCGCCGAAGTTGCGTCATTCACATATGTGGCAGGCCTTCGTGGTCCAGCCGTGTGGATGGGTAGGGGAGCGTCGTGTGGGCAGTGAAGTCGCGGTGTAAACCAGCGGTGGAGCCCACACGAGTGAGAATGCAGGCATGAGTAGCGAATGACGGGTGAGAAACCCGTCCGCCGAATGATCAAGGGTTCCAGGGTCAAGCTAATCTGCCCTGGGTAAGTCGGGACCTAAGGCGAGGCCGACAGGCGTAGTCGATGGACAACGGGTTGATATTCCCGTACCGGCGAAAAACCGCCCATACCGAGCTGGTGATGCTAACCGCCCCAAGTGCCCACCAATGTTCCTTCGGGAATGTTACCGGGTGTGCGGCGCGGGACCCGATCCAGGGAGGTAAGCGTATTAACAGGTGTGACGCAGGAAGGTAGCCGAGCCAGGCAATGGAATTGACCTGGTCCAAGGGTGTAGGGCGAGTCGTAGGCAAATCCGCGACTCACATAGCCTGAGACCCGATAGGCGCCCCCCTTGGGGGGTGATTCGGTGATCCTATGCTGCCAAGAAAAGCATCGACGCGAGGTTTTAGCCGCCCGTACCCCAAACCGACACAGGTGATCAGGTAGAGAATACTAAGGCGATCGAGAGAATCATGGTTAAGGAACTCGGCAAAATGCCCCCGTAACTTCGGGAGAAGGGGGGCCTGCCCCGTGACCGCCACTTGCTGGCGTGAGCGGGTGTGGGCCGCAGAGACCAGGGGGAAGCGACTGTTTACTAAAAACACAGGTCCGTGCGAAGTCGCAAGACGATGTATACGGACTGACTCCTGCCCGGTGCTGGAAGGTTAAGAGGACCGGTTAGCCCCTTGTGGGCGAAGCTGAGAATTTAAGCCCCAGTAAACGGCGGTGGTAACTATAACCATCCTAAGGTAGCGAAATTCCTTGTCGGGTAAGTTCCGACCTGCACGAATGGAGTAACGACTTCCCCGCTGTCTCAACCATGAACTCGGCGAAATTGCACTACGAGTAAAGATGCTCGTTACGCGCAGCAGGACGGAAAGACCCCGAGACCTTTACTATAGTTTGGTATTGGTGTTCGGTGCAGCTTGTGTAGGATAGGTGGGAGACTGTGAAGCCCGGACGCTAGTTCGGGTGGAGTCATCGTTGAAATACCACTCTGGCTGTACCGGTCACCTAACTTCGGCCCATGATCTGGGTCAGGGACAGTGCCTGATGGGTAGTTTAACTGGGGCGGTTGCCTCCTAAAGAGTAACGGAGGCGCCCAAAGGTTCCCTCAGCCTGGTTGGCAATCAGGTGTCGAGTGTAAGTGCACAAGGGAGCTTGACTGTGAGAGCGACAGCTCGAGCAGGGACGAAAGTCGGGACTAGTGATCCGGCGGCACGTTGTGGAACGGCCGTCGCTCAACGGATAAAAGGTACCTCGGGGATAACAGGCTGATCTTGCCCAAGAGTCCATATCGACGGCATGGTTTGGCACCTCGATGTCGGCTCGTCGCATCCTGGGGCTGGAGTAGGTCCCAAGGGTTGGGCTGTTCGCCCATTAAAGCGGTACGCGAGCTGGGTTTAGAACGTCGTGAGACAGTTCGGTCCCTATCCGCTGCGCGCGCAGGAAATTTGAGAAGAGCTGTCCTTAGTACGAGAGGACCGGGACGGACGAACCTCTGGTGTGTCAGTTGTACTGCCAAGTGCACCGCTGATTGGCTACGTTCGGAAGGGATAACCGCTGAAAGCATCTAAGCGGGAAGCCCACTTCGAGATGAGATTTCCATGCACCATTTGGTG
>NZ_JBIXLN010000097.1:0-2898 GCF_045798555.1 Paeniglutamicibacter sp. MACA_103
GGACGCATCATCTCCCTGGACCACTACGGCGCCTCGGCCGACTACAAGCGCCTGTTCACCGAGTTCGGGATCACCGCGGAGGCCATCACCGCCGCCGCCCTCGACTCCATCTCGGCCGCCAAGTAACACCACCCCACACCCAAAGGATTTTCATCGTGAGCAACGCAAACACCCAGGCCCTTTCCGACGCCGGCGTCTCGATCTGGCTCGACGACCTCTCCCGCGAACGCCTGACCTCCGGTTCGCTTGAGGCCCTGATCCAGGAAAAGAACGTCGTCGGGGTCACCACCAACCCCTCGATCTTCCACGCCGCCCTGTCCAACGGCGAGTCCTATGCCGCCCAGGTCGCCGAGCTGGCCGCGGCCGGCATGGACGCCGAGGAAGCCGTCTTCAAGATCACCAGCGACGACGTCACCGCGGCCTGCGACCTGTTCGCCCCGGTCTACGCCGCCTCCAACGGCGCCGACGGACGCGTGTCCATCGAGGTCGACCCGCGCCTGGCCCGCAAGACCGCCGAGACCATCGCCGAGGCCAAGGTCCTGCACGAGATGGTCGGCCGCGAGAACGTGCTGATCAAGATCCCGGCAACCGTCGAGGGCCTCGAGGCCATCGCCGAGACCCTGGCCGCCGGCATCTCCGTGAACGTCACCCTGATCTTCTCCCTGGAGCGCTACCGCGCGGTCATCAACGCGTTCCTCACCGGGCTGGAGGCGGCCAAGGCCAACGGCCACGACCTGTCCAAGCTGCACTCGGTCGCTTCCTTCTTCGTCTCCCGCGTGGACACCGAGATCGATGCGCGCCTCAACGCCATCGGCACCGACGAGGCACTGGCCCTGCGCGGCAAGGCCGGGGTGGCCAACGCGCGCCTGGCCTACCAGGTCTACGAGGAGTCCTTCACCTCCGAGCGCTGGAACCTGTTGGCCGCCGCCGGCGCCAACGCCCAGCGCCCGCTGTGGGCTTCCACCGGCGTGAAGGACCCGGCACTGCCGGACACCCTCTACGTCACCGAGCTGTGCGCCCCGAACACCGTGAACACCATGCCGGAAAAGACCCTCGAGGCCACCGCCGACCACGGCGCCATCACCGGGGACGCCGTCACCGGCGGCTACGCCGAGGCCAATGCGGTGCTCGACGCGCTCGCGGCCCTGGGCGTGAGCTACAACGACGTCGTGGCCAAGCTCGAGGTCGAGGGCCTGGAAAAGTTCGAGGCCGCCTGGAACGAGCTGCTGACCGACCTCGAGGGCTCGCTCAAGAACGCGAACGTGAAATGAGCTCCCTGGGGTTCATAGCCACGGGGGCCGCGCAGGCGGCCATCGAGGCGCACGTGCCGTCGCTGGTGGCCGACCGGGTCGCCAGCCGCATCGCGGCCAAGGACACCACGGTGTGGGTCGAATCGGCCCGTGCCGAGGCCGGCATCCGCCTGGGCTGGGTCGACGCTCCCCAGGTTTCCCGCGCCCTGGTGCCGGGCATCCTGGCGCTGCGCGACGAGCTGCGCGCCGAGGGGGTGGACCGCATCGTGCTTGCCGGCATGGGAGGATCCTCCCTGGCGCCGGAGGTCATTTGCGCGACCAACGACGTGGAACTTATCGTCTGCGACTCCACCGACCCGGAAATGGTTGCCGGCATCCTCGCGGACCGCCTGGCCACCACCGCCCTGGTGGTTGCCTCCAAGTCCGGTTCCACGGTGGAAACCGACTCGCAGCGCCGGGTCTTCGAGCAGGCGTTCAACGACGCCGGCCTCGATGCCGCCTCGCGCATCATCGTGGTCACCGACCCGGGCTCGCCCATGGATACGGCCAGCCGCAAGGCCGGCTACCGCGCGGTGTTCAACGCCGATGCGAACGTGGGCGGGCGCTACTCGGCGCTGACCGCCTTCGGGCTGGTTCCCGCGGGCCTGGCCGGCGTGGACATCGAGGCGTTCCTGGATGAGGCCGCGGATGCCGCCGAGTTCCTGGCCGAGGACGACGAGGACAACATCGCCCTGGCCCTGGGCGCCGCGTTGGCGGGCACTTCCCCGCTGCGCGACAAGCTCATCTTCGCCGACGAGGGCTCCGGGCTGGCGGGATTCGCGGACTGGGCCGAACAGCTCGTTGCCGAATCCACCGGCAAGGAGCAGACCGGCGTGCTGCCGGTCGTCGTGGAGGACCGGGCACCGGAAACGACCAGCAACGCGGCGGACTTCCTGCAGATCCGCCTGGTCGCCGACACCGGCCTGCTCACCGACGACGACATCGATGCCGGGGCCGCCTCGGTTGCCGTCTCCGGCGCCCTGGGCGCACAGATGCTGCTCTGGGAGTACGCGACGGCCATTGCCGGGCGCCTTCTGGGCATCGACCCGTTCGACCAGCCGGACGTGGAGGCCGCGAAGGTCGCCGCCCGTTCGCTGCTGGATTCGACCCCGGAACCCGTTCCGGCCGCGTTCACCGACGGCGCCATCGAGGTCCGCGGCTCCGCGGGGCTGCTGGAGGGCTGCGATTCGCTCGCCGGCGCCCTGGCGGCACTGGTTGCGGCGTTGCCGGCCAACGGCTACCTCGGCATCCAGGCCTACCTGGACCGCCGCTCGGACACCGAGCTGGAGGCCATCCGCCCGGTGCTTGCCGCCGCGGCGAACCGCCCGGTGACCTTCGGCTGGGGACCGCGCTTCCTGCACTCCACCGGGCAGATCCACAAGGGCGGCCCGCGGACGGGCGGCTACCTGCAGCTCACCGCGGAATCCTCGATGGACCTGTCCATCCCGGGCCGGGACTTCACCTTCGGGGAGCTGATTGCCGCGCAGGCAAGCGGCGACGCGCAGGTGCTTGCCGACCTGGGCCGCCCGGTGCTGCGCCTGCACCTGACGGACAAGGAAGCCGGCATCCGGCACCTGGAGAAGCTGGTGCGGGAGATGGCCCAGGCCTG
>NZ_JBIXLN010000098.1:0-2544 GCF_045798555.1 Paeniglutamicibacter sp. MACA_103
GGGGCGGGCCCCCACACCTGTTTATGGGACGTGGGAGTGGGAGACTCGGCGGCAGGGCCGCACCGATAACACACCCGCGGCGGACACATACTTTTGCCTATAACCCCGGATACGCACTCGCACGAAAAGGGTGCCTTAAATGGGACGAGCCCCGCAGGAAACCGAAGTTTCTTGCGGGGCTCACATTGGTCGGGATAACAGGATTTGAACCTGCGACCTCGTCGTCCCGAACGACGCGCGCTACCAAGCTGCGCCATATCCCGGTGTTGTACCAACGAATAAAAAGTTTACCGACTTTTCACTCCAACACCTAATCGGGGCAGGGGGGTCTACGTCACATGATCGCCTTGCCGGGGTTCAGGATGCCTTGCGGGTCGAAGACCGCCTTGATCTTGCGCTGCAGCTCAAGCACGTCCTCGGACTGTTCCCAGGCCAGCCATTCGCGCTTGACGGTGCCCACGCCGTGTTCGCCGGTGATGGTCCCGCCCACGTCCAGGGCGGCACGGATGGACTCCGCCAGGGCGGCGTCAAGCCTTGCCACGCCCTCGGCGCCGTCGACCGGGTCAACCCAGAAGGTGGGGTGCAGGTTGCCGTCCCCGGCATGGGCGACGATGCGCACCATGACATTGTTCCGTGCGGCAATCCGATCGAGCGTTCCCATGTAATCGACCATGGCCGATCGGGGAACCGCCACGTCTTCCCCCACCCGATACTTGTCGTCCTGTCCGTCCCCGCGGCTTGCCCGCCGCATCTCGATCAGCCGCACGGCTTCCTCGTCGTTCGGCGGGCTCACCTGCGCTCCGAGGCCTTCAAGTGCCGAGCGGACGATATCTGCCTCGATTTCGGCACCGTGTCCGTCGGTGCGGACCAACAACATGGCGCCGCCCCGGGCGCTGAGATCGGAACCGTAGGCGGCATCCAGGACGTGCATGGTCCCGATGTCCATCAGCTCCAAGATCGCCGGCTGCACCCGCACCCCGGCGATGGCCACTACCCCGGCGGCGGCCTGGGCGACGTCCGTGAACACCGCGGCGATCGAGCAGGTCTTTTCGCTGAGGTAACGCAGCCTCACGGTGACAGAGACGACCACACCCAGGGTCCCTTCCGAACCCACCAGCAGCGAAGTCAGGTCATAACCGGCAACACCCTTGAAGGTGTTCCGCCCGGTGCTGATCAAGGTGCCATCGGCCAAGACGACGTCCAAGCCCAGGACCGAGTCCGTGGTGACCCCGTACTTGGCGCAACGCAGCCCGCCGGCATTGGTGGCCACATTGCCGCCAATAGTCGATTGCTGGTAGCTGGCGGGGTCCGGTGCATACATGAGCCCATGCTTGGCAACAGACCTGTTCAGAGCCGCATTGATGACACCGGGCTGGACCACTGCCACTTCGTCCTCGGGGCGGATCTCCAGGATCCGGTCCATGCGCTCGAGGGAGAGCACGATGCAACGTGCCGTCGCGTGGGCGCCGCCTGAGACGCCCGTGCCGGCCCCGCGAGGCACGACCTTGACTCCGGCCGCCGAAGCCAGCCGCAAGGCAGCCTGGACGTCTTCCACGCGCTCGGCAAAGACAACAGCCAACGGCAACTGGTGGTCAACGATCTTTCCGAAGTCATGGCTGTAGGCCAACACCGTCTTGGAATCGGTCGACACAGCCCCCTCACCTACGTGCAGGATCAGATCTTCAATCAGTGCCGAGTCGGCGGATTCGGGGCTCATGCCACCCTTTCAGAGCATTCTTAAAATGGTTATGCCGCGAACAGGCCACGGCGGTCTTTGGCTATGCGGGCGGTCTAGCGGTCTGGCCGGCTGTTGGCTCCCATGAAGCGGGCATAGTAGTCAAGGATCTCTGGCCACTGTGTGTAGTGCTCGTATTGCTCCTGGCCAACCTGACCGGAGCTCCAGCCGTCGTGCGTCAGGACGAGCTCGGTGCCTGTTCCCTGATCATGGAATTCGAGGCTCACATGGGTGGGAGGTGCGATTTCCATGCCCAGGGTGAAGTCTAGGACGATGGTCTGCGGTGAATCAAGATGCACGATCTTGCCCCAAAGATGCTGCTCGCCGTCTTCCGATTCCTCGACCAGGTTTCCCCTGTCAAAGGTGACATGACTGCCCGGGCCAAAGTGAGAAAACTTGCCTACCGGCCACCATAAGTGGATGTAATCCGAAAAGCCTTCAAAGGCCTGGTCTGCAGAAACCGGGACGCTAACCGTATGCCGGTGCTCCGGCAAGCGGTAATCATCTTGGGAGCCAGGCTCGCTGGCTGATGCCGCGTGTGAGAATAGTCCGTCCATCCCTCAACACTAACGGCTGTTGCCACGAAGGGGGCTTACGAGTCATGCGGGTCGTCGCAGGTGGCGCCGCAAGACTCAAGCCGTTGCCCCGATGTGGCCGTTAAACATCGGAACCCCCAAGCCTGGGGCTTGGGGGTTCCGGGACGTGTTGTCCGGCGGTGACCTACTCTCCCACACCCTCCCGAGTGCAGTACCATCGGCGCGGTGGGTCTTAGCTTCCGGGTTCGGTATGGGACCGGGCGTTTCCCCCAC
>NZ_JBIXLN010000099.1:0-2407 GCF_045798555.1 Paeniglutamicibacter sp. MACA_103
GGCCCCCGCCGCCCCCCCCCCCCCCCCCCCCCCCCCCCCGCTTCTGGCCCCTGATCCGGTGTTCACACACCGTGCCGGGGCATGCGGCGGTCCGTCCCGGCCCCCTCAGACCATGTGCGGGACCGCCGCAAGTCTTTTTCTCAGGCGGCGGCGCCTTGAAGCGAGGCGCTGCGGGCGGCGGCCAGCCCGAGTTCGAGGTCCGCGATGAGGTCCTCGACCTGCTCGATGCCCACCGAAAGCCGCACCAAGTTCCGCGGCACCGCCAGCGGGGTGCCGATCACCGAGGCGTGGGTCATTTCCGCGGAGTAGCAAACCAGCGATTCGACCCCGCCCAGGGACACCGAGAGCGCAAAGAGCCGGGTCGATTCGGCAAACGCCCGTGCGGCGGCCTCGCCTCCGGCAAATTGCAGCGAGACGATCCCGCCGAAGCCGTTGGACTGGCTCTTGGCCAGTTCGTGGCCGGGATGGGTTGCCAGGCCCGGGTAGAGCACCGTCTCGACTTCCCCGCGGCCCTGCAGCCATCCGGCGATGGTGGCGGCGTTGGAACAGTGTCGCTCCATGCGCAGCCCTAGCGTCTTCAGCCCGCGGGCAGCCAGGAAACAGTCCTGCGGCCCGGCCACCGCTCCCCCGGCGAATTGCTGGAAGCCCACGGCCTCAGCGAGCTCCTGGCCGCGGAATGCCCGCTCCGCCACGATCACCGCGCCGCCGAGCACATCGGAGTGCCCGCCGATGTACTTGGTGGTCGAGTGCACCACCACGTCGGCGCCCAGGGTGAGCGGGCGCTGCAGGAACGGGGTGGCGAAGGTGTTGTCCACGACCAGCAGGGCGCCGGCGGCCCGGGCGATCGCCGCCCAGCCGGCCACGTCGGCGATGCCCAGCAGCGGGTTGGACGGGGTCTCCACCCAGAGCAGCGCGGTCTTCCCCGGCTGCACCGCCGCACTGACCGCCGCGAGGTCGGTGATGTCCACCGGGGTGTTGGTGATCCCCCACTTGCCGTGCAGGCGGTTGATGAGCCGGTTGGTGCCGCCGTAGCCGTCGGACCCGAGCACGATGTGGTCCCCCGGTTCCAGCACCGCGCGCAGCAGCGCGTCCTCGGCGGCGATCCCGGAGGCGAACGCGAAGCCGGCGTGGCCCGCCTCCAGTGCGGTGAGCTGGGTTTCGAATCCGCTGCGGGTCGGGTTGGAGCCGCGGGAGTATTCGTGCCCGTTGCGCAGCACGTTGATGCCGTCCTGGACGAACGTGCTGGTCTGGTAGATCGGCGGGATGACCGCGCCGGTGAGCGGGTCGGGGGCCTGGCCCGCGTGGATGGCCTGGGTGTTGAAGCCGTGGATGGTGGTGGTGCCCATGGTTGTTCGTCCCTTCTTCTAGGCGTTGATGGTTTCGCGGGGTGCGGCGGCGGGTGTTGCCGTGTCACTCTCGAGGGCGTCGAGCGCGGCGAGCAGGTCGGCCGCCAGGTCGGCGGCATCCTCGAGGCCGGCGGAGATGCGCAGCGTGCCGGCGCCGATCCCGGCGGTGGCCAGCTTCTCCGCATTGAGCCGGCAATGGGTCATGGCGGCCGGGTGGACCACCAGCGATCGGGTGTCGCCGATGTTCGCGGCCAGGGCGAAGAGTTCCACCGAGTCGACCAGCTGCGGCACCTTCGCCGGGTCCACCAGGTCGAAGGAGAACACGCAGCCGGTCCCCCGCGGGTAGTCGCGGGCCGCGAGTTCGTGATCCGGGTGGGTGGCAGCGGAGGGGTGGTGGACCCGGGCCACCGCAGGGTGCTCCGCCAGTGCCTCGACCAGCGCAAGCACGTTCTCCTGGGCCTTGGCCACGCGCAGCGAGAGCGTCTCGATGCCGGTGAGGATCGCGGCGGCGGAGGCCGCCGAGAGCGTGGGTCCAAGGTCGTGCAGGAACTTGGAGCGCACCAGCATCAGGTAGGCCTTGGAACCGTAGCGTTCGAGCAGCGAGTCCCCGTAGTACCTTGCCTTGGGCGCGGCGATCTGCGGCCAGCGGGCGGCATCGGAGAAGTCGAAGGTGCCGGCGTCGATGACCAGTCCCCCAAGAACCGATCCGTGTCCCGCCAGGGCCTTCGTCGCCGAGTGCACCACCACGTCGGCGCCGAAGTCGATGGGCCGGTAGGCGGCCGGGGTGGCCAGGGTGTTGTCCACGACCACCGGGATGCCCGCGGCGTGCGCCACCTCGGTGATGGCGCGCAGGTCCACCAGGGTGATCAGCGGGTTGGAGACCGACTCGAGCAGGAAGCCGCGGGTCTTCTCGGTGATGGCCGCGGCCCAGGCCGCGGGGTCGGCCGGGTCCACGAAGGAAACGGTGATGCCGAAGTCGGCGAAGGTGTCGGTGAGCAGGTCGACGGTTCCGCCGTAGAGCTTGCTGGAGGCCACCAGGTGGTTGGGTCCCTGCAGCAGCG
>NZ_JBIXLN010000100.1:0-2327 GCF_045798555.1 Paeniglutamicibacter sp. MACA_103
GCGCCGTCCAGGGGATGGCCGAAGTGGGTGCTGGGGCTGGTCGGCGTCGTGGCGTTCCTGGGGTTCTGGGAATTGATGCCGATCCTGGGGATCGTGCAGGCCAAGTACCTGCCCCCGGCGTCCGAGGTCCTCGCGGCCCTGGCCACCGACCTGGGGCTGGCGGCGTTCTGGGTGGCGGTGGGTGACACCATGCTGGCCTGGGCCATCGGCCTGGCGATCGCGGTGGTCTCCGCGCTGGTGCTGGGCCTGGTGATCGGGATGTCGCCGTTCCTGCGCCGTTTCACCAACTCGAGCATCGAGTTCCTGCGCCCGATCCCGTCGGTGGCGTTGATCCCGCTGGCGGTGCTGCTCTTTGGCATGAAGATCGAGTCCTCGCTGCTGCTGATCGTCTACGCCTGCTTCTGGCAGGTGCTGATCCAGGTGCTCTACGGGGTGGCGGATGTGGACAACGTGGCGATGCAGACCGCCAGGTCCTACGGGTTCTCGTATGTCCAGCGGGTGCGCGACGTGGTGTTCCCCACGATGCTGCCCTATTTGATGACCGGGATTCGGTTGGCCGCCTCGGTGGCGTTGATCCTGGCGATCACCGCTGAGCTGCTGATCGGCTCCCCGGGGCTGGGCAATGAGATTTCCCTGGCGCAGTCCGGCGGCGCCATCGCCGGGATGTATGCGCTGATCCTGGCCACCGGGTTCCTCGGGGTCGCGATCAACGGGGTCACCCGGGTGGTGGAGAAGCGGGTGCTGTCCTGGCATCCGTCGGTTCGCGGGGAGGCGACGGCATGAAAACCCTGAAATCCATTGGCTACCTGCTGGGGTTGCCGCTCATCCTGTTGGCCTGGTGGTGGCTGGCCACCTCCGGGGAACCGAACTTCTTCGTGCCCACCCCGGCGAAGCTTCTGACGACGTTCGTGGAGACCTGGTTCGGGGAGCGGATGCTCACCGACGTGCTGCCGAGCATCATGCGCCTGCTGTTCGGGGTGCTGGCCGCGATCGTGCTGGGCATCGTGCTGGGCCTCGCGGTGGGGTTGAACCGCACCCTGCGCGCGGTGACCGAGCCGGTGTTCGAGTTCTTCCGGGCGCTGCCGCCGCCGGTGTTGGTTCCGGTGCTGATGCTGCTGGTGGGCATCAACGACGGCATGAAGATCGCGGTGATCATTTCCGGCTGCATCTGGCCGGTGCTGCTGAACACCATCGAGGGCGTGCGTTCCATCGACCCGGTGCAGAACGAGACCTCCCGGTCCTACGGCATCTCCGGGTTCGCCCGGATCCGCTACCAGATCCTGCCCTCCGCGACCCCGACCATCATGGCCGGGGTGCGCCAGGCGCTGTCCATCGGGTTGATCCTGATGGTCATCTCCGAGATGTTTGCCTCGTCCTCCGGGCTGGGGTTCACGATCGTGCAGTTCCAGCGGTCCTTCGCGGTCCCGGAAATGTGGTCCGGCATCGTGGTCCTGGGACTGATCGGCGTGGCCCTGTCCTTTGTCTTCCAATGGGTGCAACGGCGCGTGCTGCGCTGGTACCACGGCCTGAAAGAGGTTGAAAATGCTGTCTGAGAATCCCACGTCCCACGCCGGGGGCCGCACCCTGCCCGAGGGGCAGGCGCTGCTCTCGGTCCGCGGACTGAAGAAGGTCTACCACACCGACGCCGGGGACATCGAGGCGGTGCGCAACCTGACCTTCGACCTGGGCCGCGGCGAGCTGGTCTGCCTGGTCGGGCCGTCGGGTTCGGGCAAGACGACGCTGCTCAAGTGCATCGCCGGGCTGCTGAACTCCACCGAGGGCGAGGTGCGCCTGGACGGGCAAAAGGTCACCGGACCGCCGAAGAAGATGGCGGTGGTGTTCCAGGAATACGGCCGCTCCCTCTTCCCCTGGCTGCGCGTGGCGGAGAACGTCGAGCTGCCGCTGAAGAACGCCGGCGTGCCCAAGGAGGAACGCCGGCGCCTGGTCGCCGACGCGTTGGAGGCCGTGGGCCTGGCGCACGTGCCCAAGTCCTACCCGTGGCAGCTCTCCGGCGGCATGCAGCAGCGCGTGGCGATCGCCCGCGCGGTCGCCTACCAGCCCGAGGTACTGCTGATGGACGAGCCCTTCGCCGCCGTCGACGCGCAGACCCGCGCGGACCTCGAGGACCTGATCCGCAGCGTGTGGAAGAAGCTCGGGGTCACGGTCCTGTTCGTCACCCACGACATCGACGAATCGATCTACCTGGGCGAGCGCGTGATCATCCTGTCCTCCTCGCCGACCATCGTGCAGGAGGACATCGTGATCGACCTTCCGGCCGAACGCGACCAGCTCGAGACCCGCTCCCTGCCGCGCTTCACCGAGCTGCG
>NZ_JBIXLN010000101.1:0-2257 GCF_045798555.1 Paeniglutamicibacter sp. MACA_103
GAGAAACATCATGAACACCATGCTCGCAAACATTTACTTTGCCATGCAGACCGTCGGCAACAAGATTCGCCGCGATGAAAAGGGAGCAACCGCCGTCGAGTACGGCATCATGGTCGCCGGAATTGCCGTCGTCGTCATGGCCGCAGTCTTCCTGATCGGCACCAGGCTGGACACGATGTTCGACAACGTCGGAACTCAGCTCCTCCCTGCTGCGCCTCCTGCGACCTAACCACAATCGATCCCGCTGGGATCCACATGCGCAGTTCGAGATGGGCGGGTCGTTTTCGACCCGCCCATCTCGAACTTAACATCACATCCGCTTCACGGCCCAAGAGGGGAGCGCAGGACCATGATTAGTCTTGGCCAAGGCTTCAAGTCGACGACATTCCCAGAATTGCCGCCTCACTGACCAACGCAGCCATCATGGACTTCCAACTAGGCGGCAAAACCAGCATGGCCGCGGCTATCCAAGACGACTGAATGCTTGCCCACAGCCACTAGGCGATATAACCCCAGGCAAAGAATAGGTTGAATGTCCGCGCCCTCTGCGGAGTGTCAGGACACGATTGTGTTACTGATCAACGAAGAGTGATAAGGAATCGAGTGCGTAGCCATGCTTATGCATGATTGATCTCGCACGCTGCAAAGGATCGGTCATGGCCAGTGATTCGATACGTTCCACCAAGGCTATTATGGGTGCCTCGCGCGCAGCACCGACACTCTCGTCGTGCTCACCGATGCGCTGCTTTGCACGCAGCAGGGTCTTGGCCCTCCTGCCCGCTGGAGCCCGAGCACCACCGCGGGTATGGGGCCTGTAAGACGCGATCAACTGCGGGCAGATTTACCTCGACGCACTCAATTCCCAGCTCGGGACGTTGCCCGTGCCCAGCATCCCCCGTCCCGACGGCCGGGCGAGGTTCGCCCTGGTGGTGGACGTGTCGAAGTCGCTGCCCCCAGTGTTAGAGACCGCCCTTAGCGCGCGTTTTTCTGCCACACATATGCTTGCAACGGGCAGGCGTAAATGGTCCCGGCGGTGACGTTACTCCTTCATTCATTTCCGCAGTCGAATCCGAGACCACCTCGTGGATGGCCCTGCTTGGCGCGGTGCACCTGAAGGTCGGGCTTGATGCCACCTCGGCCGCGTCCACCCAGCTGCGCGACTTCATTGACCGGCTGGTCGTCGCGGGGCAGCAAACGAGCACCGATCCCTAGGTCTTGGTGGTCACGGATGCTGGCTACTACGGCACCCGCTTGGTCTGGCTGATGCGGGACCTGCCAGGCATCCCGGTGGCCCGGCTACGGTCGGATCGGGTGTTCTACGCTCTCCGCCGGCGAACGCCGCGGCCCAACCAAAAGTCCGGTGCCACGGCACAGTGACAAGTTGATGTTGCGCGCCCCTGCCACGCATCCCGAACGGTAAGGGACGGTGGACGGTCGCGTTCGAGCGGATGCACCCGAAGCTCGATTCCCGGGGCGGGATCTAGGACCACCAGGGCCCCTTGCCGCTGATCGAAGCCTCCATGATCAGGTTTATGGTCTTGTACGTGCCCGGAAACCGGGTTCCAAGCCCTTGTGCCTGTGGGCTTCCAATCCGATCCCCCGACGAGAGCCAGGAGATGGTTCACTGGTGTTCCATGTATCTGCCGCGCCGCTTCGACCTTGAATTTACGTTCCGGTTCCTGCAATAAAAATTGGGCTGGACTGGGCACTAGCTGCCGGAACCGGGTGCGGCCGACGTCTGGACCTGGATCGTGGTGGCCACACACGGTGCTGCGTTTGGGCAGGCCATTGACCGTTGAATGCCGTTTGTCGTGGCAGCAAGCGACCCAGTCCTGTTGTCGTATGCCATGGGAGGGTCGGCGGTCCTGCCGGAAAACGGTACATCCGGCGAAACCACCGCCACGCCTCAATCCGAAGAGCCGCATTACCTCCCAATGAAATTGAAACGCCCAAGAGATTCCCAGCCCATGAAAAGAATCTCAGGTGGACCCCTTTACAGCCTGAAAAATCTCTCCTAGACTCCAAGCTAGATGCCAGCGGTTGGGGAACCGCTTGGGGGGCTGCCAATGGCAGTAGGCATCGGACGGGGTCAAAATACTTGGGACCACTTCATTCCTTCATAATTTCTCATCAAGAATGATTCGCTGGGGGGCGATAAAAATCGCACCTTCTTGACGCAGAAAATGGAGAAACATCATGAACACCATGCTCGCAAACATTTACTTTGCCATGCAGACCGTCGGCAACAAGATTCGCC
>NZ_JBIXLN010000102.1:0-2019 GCF_045798555.1 Paeniglutamicibacter sp. MACA_103
GCGGTCGAGAAGGTAGGAAACGGACACCCCGGCACGGCGATCTCGCTGGCCCCGGCCGCGTACCTGATCTTCCAGCAGCACCTGCGCCACGACCCGTCCGACCCGGCCTGGATCGGCCGCGACCGCTTCGTCCTCTCCCCCGGGCACACCTCGCTGACCCTGTACCTGCAGCTCTTCCTCTCCGGCTACGGCCTGGAGATGGAAGACCTCGCGGCGCTGCGCACCTGGGGCGCCAAGACCCCCGGGCACCCGGAATTCGGCCACACCGCCGGCGTGGAAATCACCACCGGCCCGCTGGGCCAGGGCCTGGCCTCGGCCGTGGGCTTCGCCTACGCCCAGCGCCGCATGCGCGGCCTGCTGGACGCCGACGCGGCCGCCGGCACCTCCCCGTTCGACCACACCGTGTGGGTCATCGCCTCCGACGGCGACCTGCAGGAGGGCGTCACCTCCGAGGCCTCCTCGCTGGCCGGCCACCAGGAACTGGGCAACCTCGTCGTGGTCTACGACGAGAACCACATCTCCATCGAGGACGACACCGACGTGGCGTTCACCGAGAACGTCCTGGGCCGCTACGAGGCCTACGGCTGGCACACCCAGCGCGTGGACTGGACCAAGACCGGTAACTACGTCGAGGACCTGGCCGAGCTGGACGCCGCGCTACGCGCCGCCAAGGCCGAGACTTCCCGCCCCTCGATCATTTCCCTGCGCACCGTCATCGGCTGGCCCTCGCCGACCAAGGCGGACACCGGCGGAATCCACGGCTCCAAGCTCGGAGGCGCCGAGGTCGCGGGCCTGAAGACCGCGCTGGGCTTCGACCCCGAGGCCAACTTCGCGATCGCCGACGAGGTCCTGGCCCACGCCCGCTCCGTGCAGGAACGCGGCACCGCAGCCCGCGCCACCTGGCAGGAAGGCTTCGACGCCTGGTCGAACGCCAACCCGGAGAACGCCGCCCTGCTGGCCCGCCTGGAATCCGGTCAGCTTCCGGCCGGCTGGGACGAGAACCTGCCGGTCTTCGAACCCGGCAAGGACGTCGCCACCCGCTCGGCCTCCGGCAAGGTCATCAACGCCGTCGCCGGCGTGCTGCCCGAACTCTGGGGCGGATCGGCCGACCTGGCTGGCTCGAACAACACCACCATCGAGGGCGCACCGTCCTTCATCCCGGAATCGCGTTCCACCGACTCCTGGAAGGGCAACCCGTACGGACGGGTGCTGCACTTCGGCATCCGCGAGCACGCCGCCGCCTCCATCGTCAACGGCATCACCCTGGCCTCCCCGACGCGCGCCTACTCCGGCACCTTCCTGATCTTCTCCGACTACCAGCGCCCGGCCATCCGCCTCTCGGCACTGATGGGCGTGCCCTCGATCTACGTCTGGACGCACGACTCCATCGGCCTGGGCGAGGACGGCCCGACGCACCAGCCGGTCGAGCAGCTCGCTTCCCTGCGCGCCATCCCGAACCTGGACGTGGTCCGCCCGGCGGACGCCAACGAGGTCTCCTTCGCCTGGAAGAAGATCCTGGAAACCACCTCCAACCCCGCCGGCATCATCCTCTCCCGGCAGAACCTGCCGGTCTACGACCGCAGCCAGCCGGGCTTCGGCGCCGCCTCGGGCACCGAAAAGGGCGCCTACGTGCTCGCCGACGCCACCGCCAACGGCGAGGTCGTCGCCCCCGAGGTGCTGCTGCTGGGCACCGGCTCCGAGGTCTCCCTGGCCATCGAGGCCCGCGAGGCGCTGCAGGCCCAGGGCGTGCCCGCCCGCGTCGTCTCCATCCCGTGCCTGGAATGGTTCAACCAGCAGGATGCCGCCTACCGCGAATCCGTGCTGCCCGCGGCCGTGAAGGCACGCGTCTCCGTCGAGGCCGGCGTGGCCCAGGGCTGGCGCGAACTGGTGGGCGATGCCGGACGCATCATCTCCCTGGACCACTACGGCGCCTCGGCCGACTACAAGCGCCTGTTCACCGAGTTCGGGATCACCGCGGAGGCCATCACCGCCGCCGCCCTCGACTCCATCTCGGCCGCC
>NZ_JBIXLN010000103.1:0-1917 GCF_045798555.1 Paeniglutamicibacter sp. MACA_103
GGGTGGGGGTTTTGGTAAAAATTCGGTCGCCCGGCGATTCCTCCCGCGGCTTTCCCGCGGTGTCCCTCGCGGCGACTTAGAAAACTATACACACCTTTCCGCACCCCGGCAAATCGGAGGTCCGCTTCCCTTCAAACCCCGGAATACAGGCCCAGAATCGCCCTCTGCGGGCCGTTTCGGCCATTGGTACCCCAAAAATGACGTTGTGACCCCCGATACAGCTTTAGGCGGCAATCTCGTCGGGAATCACCGTAACGCCGGATTGCCTGCCGAAGCCGTCCTTTGGTTTTCAAAGTCGTTCGTCCTGGCATCTTGTTCCGGTTCTGCGCCAGCGATGCAAGGAATCCCTCTCGGCGATCGATTCTGCAATCGATCGCGAGGGTGCAGGGCGGCTACATCGCGTCGCCGAGGTCAGGATAAATCTCAAGCCCTCGAGGAGAAACCCTCATCCAACAGGCCCGAGCGTCACTCGCCGCTTTTGCTCGCTCCTTACTGGGAGGAACGTAGGGCTTCTGC
Source organism: Paeniglutamicibacter sp. MACA_103 (assembly GCF_045798555.1). Lineage (NCBI taxonomy): Bacteria > Bacillati > Actinomycetota > Actinomycetes > Micrococcales > Micrococcaceae > Paeniglutamicibacter > Paeniglutamicibacter sp. MACA_103. Next base: position 517 of record NZ_JBIXLN010000103.1, read on the forward strand.
GAACTTTCGTCCCGGCTCAGGATCGACCCCGAACTTCTCGGCGTACAGCTCGTGAATCTCCGCCCACTGTTCATGGGCTGTTTCCTCAGCCAAGTATTCACCGCGCAAATGTGGGTCAAGCCGCGAAAGGTATGTTTCCCATCCGGCCGCGGTCTGCGCTGCGAGCGGGAGGTCATCGAAGACATGAGTGAAGGTAAGCAGGCAACCGTCCCCTTCGCCGGCGAGCGTGAAGCTTTGCAGTTGGCCGGCGTAGGACCATGCCAGGCGATGGGGTGCGTCGACCTCAGTCACCTCGAGTGTCGCCCCACCAGCTTCGAAAGTCTCCCCCGCTATAGGTGTCCACTCAACGGCAGCCGGGAACCAGCGCTCCAGTTCGCCCGGCACGCTGGCAGCCAGCCACACGCGCTCAACGGGGTGAGCCAAACTGAGTTCGAAGTGCAGGGCCACACGGCCAGCGATCATTTCCATGGTTCCGTGGATCGTTGGCTCTTCTGCGGCTGCCGATTCCAGGTTTTCGTTGGTCATTGGTTCTCCTTCAGGTGTCGTTCGAGGGGCTTGCTGTATTGCGGCCGGCACCCAAGAGGGAGAAGTGTCCTTCGGGTGCCTTCGCACGATGGGTGAGGAGCCGAGACATACGGACTACAAATTCAATCCAGATGGGCTCGGACAGGAAAAGCCCACATGCCCTCATCCTGCCGCAAGGAAATGCGATACGGCAAGGTGCCCCCTCCACCAACGATGGCGGAAGCAATGGGTGAAGGCCGACTTGGGAACAGGGTGGACCGCAGCTTTAGTAGCGCGCATGATCGGTGAAAACCAAGGGCAGGGCGGTTCAGGTCGCTGCACCTTCGGGGCCGGAGGCTCACCGTTGTTCGGTAGTCGGACGCATCCACTCTTTGCGGCCTGCACTTTGCAGCGCTAGGAGTCGCTAAAAATGCGAACGTTGCGATGGGCGAGTATTCCATTGTGGCGGGTATCAACGGTTCCGCCACTTCAGCGGCCAACTCTTCGGATCCGCGGATGCACGTTGTTCACAACGTCGTCGACGGTTTTGTATCCAGTCTCTATCGCCTGAGCCAATACCGTGCCGATGTCGCGCACCCGATACGAGTGGCCGCGGTGGCCCGGGAAGTTCGCGGAAAGGTTGGCCCGGTTCCCGCAATAGGTGGATTCCAGGAATTCGGTTAGTTCCGGCTTCCCGCCGCCAACAGGTCTTCGAGACAACCAGGAATCGCGGGACTCCACCAGTCTTTTGTGAATAAATCCGAGACCGACGAATAGGGCTTATAGGACAAAAAGTGTGTCCGTGAGGGGCCTGCTTCCCAACGGTGGCGCGGTAGAACGGGGTTTCTTATAGCCTTGAGCCATTAACCGTGAATGGTTCTGGAAAATCGAAGCACT
>NZ_JBIXLN010000104.1:0-1827 GCF_045798555.1 Paeniglutamicibacter sp. MACA_103
GGGTGGGGGTTTTGGTAAAAATTCGGTCGCCCGGCGATTCCTCCCGCGGCTTTCCCGCGGTGTCCCTCGCGGCGACTTAGAAAACTATACACACCTTTCCGCACCCCGGCAAATCGGAGGGCGCATGGCCGCCAATAGCCAAGAATCCTTGCAACTAAAGGAAAGTAGCGCCGAATGACGGCTCCTTTGACGATAGTCGGAATGAAATGGCAAAGGTGTTCCGCACCACGCCCGCGGGCGAAGCGTATCTGCAGGCGGGGGACCGACGAATTGGCTGCTCATGGCATGCTTCTTCGGCCGTCTCCTCGCCTCTAGCTGAAGGCCGGCTAAGGGACCATGGAAACTCAAACCTCGTCGTATGCACGACGCGATCGACCTCAGCGCCAGAAGCATGAACGCTTGTTCGGGGCTCCTGCCACCGGAGATGCACGCGGATGGGTCGGCCCGTGCCTAAACGCTCACCCAATTAGCGATGCAGGCAACGAAGCTCATCCATTTTCGAATCACGGACATCAAGAATCTCGATGCCTCCGTCTTTCATGTGTTCGCCCCCACCCGCGAACGTCGTCTTGCCCCACGAGGTCTTGCCATCGGGTCTACTCTGCCAGTAGTTCGCCATGCTGTAGTCCGACGATCCCCTCCCTACGTTTGGCACAACACGCGTCCTCAACCCCTGGACGATTGATGGACCGTGCGTTTACAGGGATAGAGAAGTCCTCCGATCCCCCCTTCGCCAAATTCAAAGTTGCCACATCGGTGGACGCTAGTTCATTCCGGCCCCCATAGGGCCTCAGGCCCAGTTGGCGTTGTGATAGTTGCTTCGAACTGTTGCCAGGAAATGCCACGCGGTGGCAATCCGTCTCCATGGGCTAACCGTTCGCAGCCGGCTTGTGAGACTTGGACACAGGGCGGGCCATTTCCTGCTCGCCGTGCCAGAACGAGAGCGATCGTGGCAATTCGCTCCTCTCGTCTCGTGGCTAAAGGAGGCTTATCTCGAGAAACGGCCAGGTCCGTAGGATCCTGCCGACGAACTGAGCCCGTCGGAGGGGATGCCCAGAGCTGTCGATGCCCCCGCATACACTGATTTCATAACAAGATCAGCCATGCTCACTGACGCGGCGAAGCCGAGATTCTTGCCCGCAATGCCGTGAGCAGCTGCTTAGGGAGAGGTACTGCAGGCTGCCGGCAGATGGAAGCTTCATACCAGGAGAGACCGATGGTCCCACATCGGCTAGTGACCAGAGCGCATTATCAGCTCGAGGCCGGAAGATTTGGCCATTGCTTTACCGCCCTTAGTGCGCAAAAGCCAACGCTAGCCCGAGCAGGCCTTCCTCGAGTCACAGATCTTCTGCCCCTGTCAGTGGCAATTGCAAAATGCCTGTGAGCGGAAAACCAAACTGGCCACAAGAGCCCATGACGTTGGCCGCGCACGGCCCGCATCCTTGACCGCTGGCGGCCGCCGTTCTTGCTGGATCACGGCCCCGGCCGTCCAGGTTTTCCGCGCCGGACAAATTAGCACGTCCGGGGCAACCCACGCCAGGCCTCTACCTGGAGTGGCCGGCGCTTTCCAAAAAGATTGACAGACGGATCTGCCGCAGGCTTGTGCCGTTCTCACGGTTCCGCGTCGTGGCAATGTGTGTGGATAACTTTGGGTGGTTAACGACGTGCGGCCCCCGGCGTGTGCCGGGGGCCGTGCGGTTCCCGGGGTCCGGGTTAAGCATCGGAACCCCTGAACAGGACTGTTCAGGGGTTCCGGGACGTGTTGTCCGGCGGTGACCTACTCTCCCACACCCTCCCGAGTGCAGTACCATCGGCGCGGTGGGTCTT
>NZ_JBIXLN010000105.1:0-1658 GCF_045798555.1 Paeniglutamicibacter sp. MACA_103
CGGGCCCCCCCCCCGCCCCCCCCCCCCCCCCCCCCCCCGTGGGGGCCCCGCCCGCCCCCGGGGGGGGGGCCGCCCCCCGCCTGTCTATGCCCGGGTGACGAACTCGGCCAGGGCCGCCAGCTGCGTTGAACGCACCGCCGGATCCAGGTACATCATGTGCCCGGCCGCGTGGTAGTGGTGCGTGAAGCGGGTCCGGGCCGCTGCCGGCACTTCCAGGTGCGCCCACACGTACTCGGCGGCGAAGTGCGGGGTGGCCCCGTCGTGGTAGCCGTAGTCCACGTGCACGCGCAGCTCGGGGATGTCGATGAGCAGCCGCTCCAGGTCCCGGGTCACGTCGATCGGCTTGCCCTCGAACCCGTCGTAGCTCCAGGGGTGCACCCGTCCGGTGAGCACCTCGTAGGGCAGGTCGGACTCGTAGCCCAGCTCCGCGCGCACGTAGTGGTTGATGGCGGCGGCATAGGCCGGGGTGATGGCGCGCAGCGAGGGGTCGTCCCAGGTGTGCGATTCCTGCAGGCGCGGGGGCACGCCGGTGAAGCGGCCGTCGATGCGCCCGACCATCAGCCCGTTCTCGCGCAGTAGCTCGGTGGCGAACTCCATGTACTCCCAGCGCAGGTTGGTGCGCCGGATGAAGGATTCGGACAGCGTGGTGAGCTCGGCCAGGTGCTTGACCACGGAGTCGTACTTGCGCTTGGAGAGCCGGTTGCCCAGGTGCAGCGCCACCACGTAGTCGCCGGAGGCGTAGTCCTCGGCGTCCCGCACGACCTCCTCAAGCGGGCGGTTGCCGTGACGCCCGTGGTAGTGCGCGATCGCCGCATAGGTCGGCAGGTGCAGGGCGTAGGGGGTGTCGTTGCCCGGGGCGAAGTCCAGGGTGGAGAGGTTCAGCACCGTGGAGATCAGGCCCAACCCGTTGACGGCCAGCCCGTGGGCCTCCTGCAGGCGCCGGGCCACCGCCACCGCGCGCATCGTCCCGTACGATTCGCCGATGAGGTACTTGGGGGAGAGCCAGCGCTGGTTGCGGGTGATCCAGAGCCGGATGACCTCGGCAACCAGGTCGCGGTCGGCCTCGAAGGCGTGGAATTCGTCGGTGGTGCCGCCGGCCACTACGCGCGAGAAACCGGTGTTCACCGGATCGATCATCACCACGTCCGCGTGCTCGAGCAATGACTCGGGGTTGTCGACGACGCCGTAGGGCGCCGCGGCCATGCTTCCCACGTCCCCGGAATCCACGATGCGCGGGCCGAGCAGCCCCATGTGCAGCCACAGGCTGGCGGAGCCGGGGCCGCCGTTGAAGGCGAACACCACCGGTCGGCGGTTGGCCGCGGGCGGGCCGGCCGGCTTCTTGGCGCGCGGCTTGGCCGTTGCGCCGGCGGCGGGGGCCTCCTCGGAGTCGGCGGTGTAGGACACCAGGAAGATCTCGGCCTTGGCATTGAAGCCGTTGGTCTTCCCCTCGGCGTCCTCTTCCTTGCGCAGCACCATGCGGCCGGTGGTGCTGGTGTAGCGCAGCCCGGAGGCGGTGCGGTGGCTCCGGGTGACGAAGTCGTCCACGACATCGGGCTTGGGCGTGGTTTCGGGCGCGGTCGGGGAGGCGGTGGAATCATCAGGCATGCCAAGAGCCTACCGCCGAAGGGCCGTCGATTTGCAGTGTGTCCCGGACGGCC
>NZ_JBIXLN010000106.1:0-1555 GCF_045798555.1 Paeniglutamicibacter sp. MACA_103
CGACTAGACAATATGTAAGTGAGGCCGGAACCTCCGCTTCAAGCCTTCGTGGTTTGCCTTTTCGGTCGGGTCTTGGCCTTGCAGCCAAACCGCTGTGGAATGGTAGTGCCACATTGAAGGTTGGAGGTCCCGGCTATGTCCGAGCGTACCTATATCGGGCTCGATGTCCATGCCCGAAGCATCGTCGGATGCGCACTGAACATCGACACCGGCGAATTGACCCGTACACGGTTCGAGGACGACCTGTTGGGCGTCTCGGAGTGGGTGCAGGGGTTCACCCCCGGGGTCCGGGTCGTCTACGAGGCCGGACCCACCGGCTTCGGGCTGGCCCGGCACTTCCGGGCCGCCGGCATCGACTGCGTCATTGCCGCCCCGTCGAAACTGCTGCGGGCCCCCGGTGACAGAATCAAGACCGACCGGCGGGACGCCAAAATCCTGGCGACCATGCTGGCGCTGGGCGAGGTCACCGAGGTCACGATCCCGGACCCCGGGCAGGAGGCCCTGCGGGACCTTTCCCGGGCCCGGCACGTTGCCTCGGTCGACAACGCCCATGCCAAGCAGCGGGTCAACGCGATGCTGCTGCGCCACGGCGTCCTGTTTCCCGGCGGCTCGCGCTGGACCCGGGAGCACCTGAGGTGGCTGCACCAGCAGCACTTCGAAGACCCGGCGCTCGAGTTCGCCTTCCAGGAATCCCTGGCGCAGGAGGAGTCCATGGCCGTGCGGCTGAAGCGGATCGACAAGGAGGTGGCCCGCGTGGCCGCGGACTGCCGCTACACCGAGGTCATCAATGCCCTGGCCTGCCTGCGCGGCCTCAGCACCGTGGGCGCCTTCGGGCTGGCCACCGAGATCGGCGACTGGACCCGCTTCACCGGTTCCACCATCGGCTCCTACCTGGGGCTGGTTCCCTCGGAGCATTCCTCGGGCGAGACCCGCACCCAGGGGCGCATCACCAAGGCCGGCAACGCCTACGCCCGCCTCCTGCTCATCGAGGCCGCCACCGTGCACAAGCGCCCGTACCGCAGGCCCGGGATCCTGGAGCTGCGCCAGCTCGAGCTGGTTTCCCCGGCCACCGCGGCCCGCGCCCGGCAAGGCAACCAGCGGCTGCACGCCCGCGCCGCGGCCCTGGAGGAACGCCACAAGATGCCGGCCAAGGCCAGGACCGCGATCGCCCGGGAGCTTGCCGGCTGGTGCTGGTCCCTGGCCGCGCCCCTGCAGGAAGGCCGCCCCATGGCCGGACACTGAACCCCCGAGACGTGCCCCGGCACGCGCACCCGGACGAGGCAACATGCGGAGCCAACACGAGACGCGACTATGGGCAGGCCCCAGCCGACGCCCGACTCTAGACAACGTCACGCTCCACTCGAATTCCTTGTCATGCGGTACCCAACCCGCGTTTGTCAGTCTGACCATGCCGTCGACCATGACCTGCCGAACCGGGCCCGACGCCACCGCCGGGGCATGGGAAAGGCGGCTCCCGGAAGCCAATGTTCCGGGAGCCGCCCACCTCTGTCACTTGACAAACCTTCTTACATATCAGTCGCGCAGCACGACCTGG
>NZ_JBIXLN010000107.1:0-1359 GCF_045798555.1 Paeniglutamicibacter sp. MACA_103
CGCTGGCAACATGGAACGAGGGTTGCGCTCGTTGCGGGACTTAACCCAACATCTCACGACACGAGCTGACGACAACCATGCACCACCTGTGAACCAGCCCCAAAGGGGAAACCGTGTTTCCACGGCGGTCTGGCACATGTCAAGCCTTGGTAAGGTTCTTCGCGTTGCATCGAATTAATCCGCATGCTCCGCCGCTTGTGCGGGCCCCCGTCAATTCCTTTGAGTTTTAGCCTTGCGGCCGTACTCCCCAGGCGGGGCACTTAATGCGTTAGCTACGGCGCGGAAAACGTGGAATGTCCCCCACACCTAGTGCCCAACGTTTACGGCATGGACTACCAGGGTATCTAATCCTGTTCGCTCCCCATGCTTTCGCTCCTCAGCGTCAGTTAATGCCCAGAGACCTGCCTTCGCCATCGGTGTTCCTCCTGATATCTGCGCATTTCACCGCTACACCAGGAATTCCAGTCTCCCCTACATCACTCTAGTCTGCCCGTACCCACCGCAGATCCGAGGTTGAGCCTCGGACTTTCACGATAGACGCGACAAACCGCCTACGAGCTCTTTACGCCCAATAATTCCGGATAACGCTTGCGCCCTACGTATTACCGCGGCTGCTGGCACGTAGTTAGCCGGCGCTTCTTCTGCAGGTACCGTCACTTTCGCTTCTTCCCTACTGAAAGAGGTTTACAACCCGAAGGCCGTCATCCCTCACGCGGCGTCGCTGCATCAGGCTTTCGCCCATTGTGCAATATTCCCCACTGCTGCCTCCCGTAGGAGTCTGGGCCGTGTCTCAGTCCCAGTGTGGCCGGTCACCCTCTCAGGCCGGCTACCCGTCGTCGCCTTGGTGAGCCATTACCTCACCAACAAGCTGATAGGCCGCGAGTCCATCCCTGACCAAAAAATCTTTCCACCAAGAACCATGCGGTCCACGGTGCATATCCGGTATTAGACCCAGTTTCCCAGGCTTATCCCAGAGTCAGGGGCAGGTTACTCACGTGTTACTCACCCGTTCGCCACTAATCATCTTGTGCAAGCACAAAAGTCATCGTTCGACTTGCATGTGTTAAGCACGCCGCCAGCGTTCATCCTGAGCCAGGATCAAACTCTCCGTAAAAAAATATACAGACACAGCCAACACGCCGACTGGAAAAAGTCGACCGGGCTGCACCAAGCAAAACATCCTGGCAAATTGCCCCAGGCATCCACACGGGGGTGCGGACCCTGAAACCATTCACCAATAAAATAAATAAATTGGTATCAACAAACTTGGCACACTATTGAGTTCTCAAACAACAGACGCTTCCAACCACCACGACCCGGACTGACGTTTCCTGCCGGCGCTTCGCTCTGGAGCAACTT
>NZ_JBIXLN010000108.1:0-1322 GCF_045798555.1 Paeniglutamicibacter sp. MACA_103
GGCATATAGGACAAAAAGTGTGTCTGCCCCGGGTGTGTCACCCGGGGCTTTGTCATGTCAGGGCACGGTTTAGCAGGGTCTGCCGGCCCATCCCTTCCTGGCCCAAAGCCCTTCCTCCGGGCTGTATCCCGTGCCCAGTGTTTCCGGTCCAGGCCGTTCTTCCTGGTGAACTGCCTTGGGTTCGGGTTTCAGGTGTTCGGGTCGGATGAGGGTGTGCGCTTCAGCTGGTTTCTCGCTGTGGGTGTAAAGCCACCATTCGACGGCGCGTTTGGCGTGTGCCGGCGGCATCCCGCGGTGGTTGCGCAGCAGGGCGCGCAGGTGCGTGTTGACCCCGCCCTCGATCTTGTTGGTCGTCGAGTCGACGCCGACGTCGCTGAGCTCCGGATGCAGATACGTGAACAGGTGACCGTTCTTGGCCAGGCGTTCCATCAGCCGGTAGGCCTTGCGCAGCCGGTCGTGGGTGTACCACCAGGCCTGGCCTGAACGGACCCCGGCTGGACGGAATCCCGCGGGGCCCTGCTGGTAGGTGCGCTGCTTGATCAGGTCCCCGTGCTCGGTGTTCCACTGGTTCAGCGCCTGGACCCAGGCGGCGGCCTCCTCGGTGGTCGTCAGCCGCGTCAGGGCCAGGGAGATGCGGCGCAGGGCCCGCCCCGCGTCGGTGCGCGGCCGCAGGGTCAGGTACGTGCGCACGTTGCGCTGGACGTGGACGAGGCAGCGCTGGATCCGGGTCTCGGGCCAGGCCCGCGACAGGGCCGAGGCCAGCCCCGATCCGCCGTCGATGACCACCGCGCGCGGGGCAGGGATCAGTTCCATCAGGGCCAGCCAGGCTGCCGACTTTTCCGTGTCGCACCACTGCCAGCCGATGACGTGCCCGTTGGCGATCGCGATCAGGCAGCACCAGCCCCGGCCGAGGTAGATGCCGTCCATCTGGATCTGGCCGTGGATCTCTCCGGTCACCGAGAGGGCGGGTTCGATGTTCCAGCACCACTGCGTGGAGCGCCGGAAGGTTCGACCGCCTCCGGGTCCGATCTCGGCCTGGGAGTCCTTGCCCATCAGCCACTGCACGAACCGGTCCAGTTCGGCCCTGCGGGCCAGGTCGCCACGCTTGCGCACACTGCTGGCCCCGCAGTCAATGCACCTCCAGCGTTGGGTCCCGGCGGTCGTCTTTCCATTGCGTTTCAGGGTAGAACCGCATACATCACAGTGCTTCGATTTTCCAGAACCATTCACGGTTAATGGCTCAAGGCTATAAGAAACCCCGTTCTACCGCGCCACCGTTGGGAAGCAGGCCCCTCACGGACACACTTTTTGTCCTATAAGCC
>NZ_JBIXLN010000109.1:0-1265 GCF_045798555.1 Paeniglutamicibacter sp. MACA_103
CTAGTACTTAGTCGTGTCTAATGTTCTGGGTATAGGTGGCGGAGCTTGGTCCTGGCGTCACCGGTCGTGAATTGCCAGTTGACGGGCCGCTTGTCGGCGTTGGCGTCCTCCTGCCAGTGGCGGAGTTCGCGGTTCAGTTTTTCAATGTCCGGTATGCGGCGGGAGAGGCATTGGCGCGAGAGCGCGGAGAGCTCGATCTCGGCGACGTTCAGCCAGGAACCGTGCTTGGGCGTGTAGTGGATTTCCAGGCGGGAGGCCAGTTCCCGGGCCTTGGCCGCGTCAAACGCCTCGTAGAGGGAACCGAGCGTGTGGGTGTTGAGGTTGTCCATGACCAGGACGACCTTTGGCACGTCTGGGTAATCGACGGTGAGCAGCGTGTCGATCTCCCGGGCCCAGTCCACGCGGGTGCGCCGCGGCCTGGCGACCACCCTCCGCTTGCCGGCCAGCGGTTCGACCCACACGAAGATGGAGCAGACCCCCTTCCGGGAGTATTCGTAGTCTTCCTTGCGGGTGCGCCCGGGCTTCGCCTCGATGGACGGTCGGGTGTAATCCAGGAGCTGATATGGTTTTTCATCCATGGCGACCACCGGCACCCCCGGGTCGTAGGGGCGGGCGTAGACCTCCAGGACGTCTTCCATGCGGGCGACGAATTCCCCGTTGGCCTTGGGCGGGATCGCCCAGTATTCCTTCAGGTGAGGCTGAAGTTTCGTTTTTTTAAGACCCGACCGATGCTCGAGTGGTCCAGCGGCGGGATCCCCTCGGTGAGCAGCACGTGCTTTTCCAGCAGCCGCAGGCTCCACGTGGCACGGCCTTCGGGCGGTTCGGTGGAGGCGAGGGCAATGATTCGGGCCTCGACGTCTCCGGTGATTTTCGGTTCCACCGGCGGGGTCAGGCGCTTCTTGCGCGTGACGGTATCCACGGCGTCACCGCCGCGCTCGGCGTACGCCCTGGAGACCTTCACGACCGTGTCCACGCAGACTCCGGCGCGCTCGGCGACCACGACATGGGTCGGCGAGGGCCCTTCCCTCTCCGGGTGGTTTTCATCGAGCTCGAGCAGGATGCGCGCCCGGCGCACCTGCTGCGCGGGCGAGGAACCCGTCCGCACGATTCTCGTGAGCCGGTCCCGGTCCGCATCGCTGAGCGCTACCGGACGTGATTTTGCTCTTCCCATGGCCTGTCCCAATTCCTTGCGGGTGGTAGACGAAAACCCGCACACCCAAGAATGACACCATTTCCACAGAATATTAGCTAAGACAAAGTACTAG
>NZ_JBIXLN010000110.1:0-1171 GCF_045798555.1 Paeniglutamicibacter sp. MACA_103
ACCCTGGATCCGGAGATCGCGGAGCGCATCGACGCGGAGCTGGCGCGCCAGCAGCGCGGGCTGGAGATGATCGCCTCGGAGAACCACACGGCCCTTGCGGTGATGCAGGCGCAGGGTTCGGTGCTGACCAACAAGTACGCCGAGGGCTACCCGGGCAAGCGCTACTACGGCGGCTGCGAGGAGGTCGACGTGGTCGAGACCCTCGCCCTGGAACGCGTCAAGGCGCTCTTCGGTGCCGAGTTCGCCAACGTGCAGCCGCACTCCGGTGCCCAGGCCAACGCCTCGGTGATGCACGCGCTGATCCGCCCGGGCGACACCGTCATGGGCCTGAACCTCGCCCACGGCGGGCACCTGACCCACGGCATGAAGATCAACTTCTCCGGCCGCCTCTACAACATCGTCCCCTACGGGGTCGAGGAGGACACCCTGGTGGTGGACATGGACAAGGTCGAGGCCCTGGCCCTCGAGCACCAGCCGAAGATGATCGTCGCCGGCTGGTCCGCCTACCCGCGCCAGCTGGACTTCGAGCGCTTCCGCGCGATCGCGGACAAGGTCGGCGCGTACCTGTTCGTGGACATGGCGCACTTCGCCGGCCTGGTGGCCGCGGGGCTGCACCCCTCGCCGGTGCCGCACGCCCACGTGGTCTCCTCCACCACGCACAAGACCCTGGCCGGCCCGCGCGGCGGGATCATCCTGACCAACGACGCGGACATCGCCAAGAAGGTCAACTCCGCGGTGTTCCCCGGCCAGCAGGGCGGCCCGCTGGAGCACGTGATCGCGGGCAAGGCCGTCGCGTTCAAGATCGCCGCGACCGAGGAATTCCGCGAACGCCAGGAACGCACCCTGGCCGGGGCGAAGATCCTGGCCGAGCGCCTCACCGCACCGGATGTCGCGGCCGTGGGCATCAGCGTGCTGACCGGCGGCACCGACGTGCACCTGGTCCTGGTGGACCTGCGCAACTCGGAGCTGGACGGGCAGCAGGGCGAGGACCTGCTGGCGAAGGTGGAGATCACGGTGAACCGCAACGCGGTCCCGTTCGACCCGCGTCCGCCGATGGTCACCTCCGGGCTGCGCATCGGCACCCCGGCGCTGGCCACCCGCGGCTTCTCCGAGGCGGCGTTCGTGGAGGTCGCGGACATCATCGCCGAGACCCTCATCGCCGGAACCCAGG
>NZ_JBIXLN010000111.1:0-1166 GCF_045798555.1 Paeniglutamicibacter sp. MACA_103
CCGGAGGAAGGGCTTTGGGCCAGGAAGGGATGGGCCGGCAGACCCTGCTAAACCGTGCCCTGACATGACAAAGCCCCGGGTGACACACCCGGGGCAGACACACTTTTTGTCCTATATGCCACGAATAGCCGCGCGCCCATTTTGAATGTGGCCGTTAAACATCGGAACCCCTGAACAATTCTGTTCAGGGGTTCCGGGACGTTATGTCCGGCGGTGACCTACTCTCCCACACCCTCCCGAGTGCAGTACCATCGGCGCAGTGGGTCTTAGCTTCCGGGTTCGGTATGGGACCGGGCGTTTCCCCCACGCTATGACCGCCGTAACTCTATTACCGCGTATTCCTTATTCAGGAGTACTGGTGGCTTTATCGAGTCACAACAAGTGCTGTGGTTCTTCATCAATAACTATAGCGGAACGCGCAGCCCTGCGCGAACCAAAACGTGGTATCTCGCCTATGAGGGTAGTCACAATAACACCTTCGTCGTTCACAGCTGCTTCGCCATGTGAATGGACGTGGTTGCGTAGCCCAGGGCCTCATATAGCTTGCGGGCGCCGGTGTTGTAGCCAAACACATTCAGCCCCAGCTGAACTGCCCCGAACGATTTCGCTTCGTGCTCGGCCAGAAGCATCGCATCCCTGCCATATCCCCTGCGCTGGAAAGATTCAAAGATCTCAACGTCCCAGACCCACCACTTGCCGGCATCGGCATCGGTTTGCGGTCCGATCCAGAGGTATCCAACAATCGCATCCTCTGCAACCACGTTGTAAACCAGGTGTTGCTCCCGAGGCTTCCCCTTCGGGAAGTGGTGGGCGAAGCTCTTGCTGGCTGCGGCGTTCGCCTCGGCGGCGGATTTGCCGGCCTCCATGCGGCTTGCGACGTATTCGGCTTTGATGGAAACCAACCAGGCAGGCATATCCTTCGTGGGCATGGGCAAAAGTTGCGCAGTCATGGAAATAACCTATACAGGAACCGGGCAGTTGAACCAACGGCGGAGGTTAGACCGGATCCAAGCGTGCAGCTGGACTTTTGTCTTCGGCCGTGCCGGCAGGGGCCGGAAATCCGGGTTAACGGCGCGCGGCCCCCGGCGTGTGCCGGGGGCCGTGCGGTTCCCGAAGGTTCCGGGTTAAGCATCGGAACCCCTGAACAGGACTGTTCAGGGGTTCCG
>NZ_JBIXLN010000112.1:0-892 GCF_045798555.1 Paeniglutamicibacter sp. MACA_103
TCCCCCGCACCTGGCCAAGTACGCCATGAGCTACGTCTTCGTGCAGGCCGAGTTCGGCCTGGCCTGCCCGGTCTCGATGACAGATGCCGCGGCCCGCACGCTGCGCAAGTTCGGCGATCCCAAGCTATTCGGCGCCTACATCGACGGTTTGACCTCAACTGACGCGGAAACCCGCTACACCGGTGCGATGTTCATGACCGAGACCCAGGCCGGCACCGACATCGCCATGACTGAAACCCGGGCCGTTCCAGATGGCGACGGCTGGCGCCTGTCCGGCAAGAAGTGGTTCACCTCCAACCCGGATGCCGACGTGGTGCTGACCCTGGCCAAGTACCCGGGCGGGGACGACACCACACGCGGCGTGGGCCTGTTCATGCTTCCCAAGGTCCTGCCCGACGGCACCCGCAACTCGTACGTGATCGACCGCCTCAAGGACAAGATGGGCACCCGCTCGATGCCCTCGGGCGAGATCACCCTCGATGGCGCCTACGCGCTGCAGGTGGGTCGCCTTGACCACGGTTTCAAGCAGATGGCAGAGATGATCAACACCTCCCGCCTGTCCAACGCCATGCGTTCGGCCGCCTTGATGCGCCGCGCCGTCTCCGAATCCGTCGAGCATGCACGCGCCCGGGTGGTCTTTGGCAAGCCGCTGATGGAACAGCCGTTGATGCGCAACACCATCCTGCCGCTGGCCCTCGAGGCCGAGGCGGCCCTCGGGTTGATCTTCCACTCCGGCGACATGCTGCAGAAGGCCGATGCCGGGGACGAAAACGCCAAGTCGCTGATCCGCGTGCTGACCCCGATCGCCAAGCACTACATCTGCAAGAAGGCCCGCTGGGTCACCGGCGAGGCCATGGAAATCCGTGGCGGCAACGGCTACATCGAGGACTGG
>NZ_JBIXLN010000113.1:0-869 GCF_045798555.1 Paeniglutamicibacter sp. MACA_103
AAGACCCACCGCGCCGATGGTACTGCACTCGGGAGGGTGTGGGAGAGTAGGTCACCGCCGGACAACACGTCCCGGAACCCCTGAACAGTCCTGTTCAGGGGTTCCGATGCTTAACCCGGAACCTTCGGGAACCGCACGGCCCCCGGCACACCCCGGGGGCCGCGCGCCGTTAACCCGGATTTCCGGCCCCTGCCGGCACGGCCGAAGACAAAAGTCCAGCTGAAGCAGCGCGACAAACAAAATGACAGGGGAAGCGCGCTGGTTCTTTTCTTCGTCTCCCTGATTTGCTCGAACACGAGCTTGCTTCTGGGGCCTGGGGATTAGAGATTATCTGGTGGCCGGCGGGGCTTTGCTCAGCCAGATCTTGAATCCATTCGGATGCGCCTCAATGGGAGACGTGCCGGCATTCACCAACATGAGTGACTGAGTTTCTGCCGTACTATTGATCAGTTGCGTTGCGCACTATTGGTGCAAATCACGAAGGCGACTGGGTACGCTCGACTAAGATAGATGCAGGCGTTCAATGCCCTGGTGAGGGCGAAAAGATTTTAGTGTGGGCTTCCGTGAGATGCGGAGGTCCACTGGTTCATGCGTGGGGTCCAAAACTGAAGACCCTTTTGAGAGGAACACATCTAGTGTCAAACGAAAACAAGGGCTTCGGGTCAAAGGACAACCGCGACCGGACCGGTTCTAAGCCAAACAACAATGACGGCTTCCGCCGTGGTGGCGATGACCGCCGCGAGGGCGGTTTCAAGCCGCGCGAAGACCGCGGTGGTTTCCGTGGTGGCGATGACCGCCGCGAGGGTGGTTTCAAGCCGCGCGAAGACCGCGGTGGATTCCGCGGCGGCAACGACCGTGGTGGATTCCAG
>NZ_JBIXLN010000114.1:0-648 GCF_045798555.1 Paeniglutamicibacter sp. MACA_103
GGGACGCTCGAGGAGCGGGTCGCCGAATCCGTGCGCCGCGAGGACCCCCGCACCACCGCCAGGCTGCTCGCCGGCATCCAGGGCACCCTCGAGCAGGGCACCGGGGACGTCCCGGAGGAGCTCCTGCGCGCCAGGACCGGCCTCTTCGACCGCGGCACCACCGACGGGCTGGGCGAATTCCTGCTCCGCACCCTGCCCGCCGACACCGAGGCCCTGCTGGCCCTCTGCGCCAGCACCGACAACCCCCGGACCCGGGCCGGGGACCGCGACGGCCTGCTCGCCCAGGCCCTGGCCACCCCCGCCACCGCCACCGACTCCAACGGCTCCAACGGTTCCAACGGTTCCAACAGCCAGTCGAACAACGGCAACGGCAACGGCAACGGTGCAGGGTTCCCCGACTTCCTCACCGACCCCGCCACCGGGCGGCCGCTCACCGACCCGGAGGCCGCCAGAAACCTGTCCCTGGACCCCACCGGCCCCGGCGCCGGGTCCCCGGGCCCGGCCACCACGGACCCCGCCGCCTACGGCCCCGACGGCCTCACCCCGCCCCAACGCCACCTCCAGGGCCTGATGAACCTCATCAGGTCCGCCGGGAGCCCCGCCACCGGGAAGAAGACCACCGGCCTGCCCTCCCCCAAGACCCTGGTC
>NZ_JBIXLN010000115.1:0-642 GCF_045798555.1 Paeniglutamicibacter sp. MACA_103
TGAGGAGTCATTTTGGCTATTTATACCTTGCCCGAGCTGCAGTACGATTACGCGGCCCTGGAGCCGAGCATTTCGGCGCGGATCATGGAGCTGCACCATTCCAAGCACCACGCTGCCTATGTGGCCGGCGCGAACACGGCGTTGGAGCAGCTGGCCGAGGCCCGGGAGAAGGGCGAGTTCGGTGCTGTGCCGAAGCTGTCCAAGGACCTGGCGTTCCACCTGGGCGGGCACACGAACCACTCGATCTTCTGGAACAACCTGTCCCCGGAGGGCGGGGACAAGCCCGAGGGGGAGTTGGCTGCGGCGATCGACGACGCGTTCGGGTCCTTCGACGCGTTCCGTGCGCACTTCACGGCTGCGGCGATGAGCCTGCAGGGGTCCGGTTGGGCGTTGCTGGGCTTCGAGGGCCTGGGCTCCCAGCTGGTCATCGAGCAGCTGTATGACCAGCAGGGCAACGTGCCGGTGGCGACGACGCCGCTGTTGATGCTGGACATGTGGGAGCATGCGTTCTACCTGGATTACGTGAATGTGAAGGCCGACTACGTGAAGGCGTTCTGGAACATCGTGAACTGGGCGGATGTCTCGGCCCGCTTCGAGGCGGCGCGTGCCGGTGCCCCGAAGCTCGTCGTCCCCGGCAAGTAA
>NZ_JBIXLN010000116.1:0-639 GCF_045798555.1 Paeniglutamicibacter sp. MACA_103
GGGACGCTCGAGGAGCGGGTCGCCGAATCCGTGCGCCGCGAGGACCCCCGCACCACCGCCAGGCTGCTCGCCGGCATCCAGGGCACCCTCGAGCAGGGCACCGGGGACGTCCCGGAGGAGATCCTGCGCGCCAGGACCGGCCTCTTCGACCGCGGCACCACCGGCGGGCTGGGCGAATTCCTGCTCCGCACCCTGCCCGCCGACACCGAGGCCCTGCTGGCCCTCTGCGCCAGCACCGACAACCCCCGCACCCGGGCCGGGGACCGCGACGGCCTGCTCGCCCAGGCCCTGGCCACCCCCGCCACCGCCACCGCCACCGGCTCCAACGGCTCCAACGGTTCCAACAGCCAGTCGAACAACGACAACGGCAACGGTGCAGGGTTCCCCGACTTCCTCACCGACCCCGCCACCGGGCGGCCGCTCACCGACCCGGAGGCCGCCAGGAACCTGTCCCTGGACCCCAACGGCCCCGGCGCCGGGTCCCCGGGCCCGGGCACCATGGACCCCGCCGCCTACGGACCCGACGGCCTCACCCCGCCCCAACGCCACCTCCAGGGCCTGATGAACCTCATCAGGTCCGCCGGGAGCCCCGCCACCGGGAAGAAGACCACCGGCCTGCCCTCCCCCAAGACCCTGGTC
>NZ_JBIXLN010000117.1:0-621 GCF_045798555.1 Paeniglutamicibacter sp. MACA_103
TCACCGGCAACGCAACCCTCAGAACAGGGGTGGGCTTTGGGCGCGGTCGCGCCAGTGGTTGTTGCGTCGGGGTTTTTGTTCGGGGTCCATGAACTTGGGCAGGATGACGCTGAAGAGCCCGTCGGTGTCGCGGAGGACGCGCACCAGTCCGGTGTGGATGTCGTGGTGGGCCGAGGTGCACACCGGCATGCCTTGGTTGATTTCGGTCTTGCCGCCGTTGGCGAAGAAGTCGAAGTGGTGGATTTCGCAGTGTTCGGGCGGGACGGTGCAGCCGGGCATGATGCAGCCTCCGTAGAGGCCGAGGATGATTTCGCGCATGTAGTCGGGGAAGAGGCGTTCCTCGCGGCCGAGGTCCAGGATCCGGGAGTCGCCGCCGAGGACCAGGGGGATGACGCCGCCGTTGCACAGGCCCTGGCGGAGTTCGGCGGGGGTGAGGGGTTGGCCGCGGCCGGTGATGCCGTGGGTGTCGGCCAGGCCGCGGAGTTCGTCGAGGGTGGCGATGACCAGGGTCTTGGGGGAGGGCAGGCCGGTGGTCTTCTTCCCGGTGGCGGGGCTCCCGGCGGACCTGATGAGGTTCATCAGGCCCTGGAGGTGGCGTTGGGGCGGGGTGAGGCCGTCGGG
>NZ_JBIXLN010000118.1:0-492 GCF_045798555.1 Paeniglutamicibacter sp. MACA_103
TTCGCGGCGGTCATCGCCGCCACGGAATCCACCGCGGTCTTCACGGGGCTTGAAGCCACCGCGGTCTTCGCGGGGCTTGAAGCCACCTTCGCGACGGTCATCGCCACCACGGAATCCACCGCGGTCTTCACGGGGCTTGAAACCGCCTTCACGACGGTCTCCACCCTGGAATCCACCACGGTCGTTGCCGCCGCGGAATCCACCGCGGTCTTCGCGCGGCTTGAAGCCACCCTCGCGACGGTCGTTGCCGCCACGGAATCCACCGCGGTCTTCACGGGGCTTGAAGCCGCCTTCGCGGCGGTCATCGCCGCCACGGAATCCACCGCGATCCTCGCGGGGCTTGAAACCGCCTTCACGACGGTCTCCACCCTGGAATCCGCCACGATCCTCGCGGGGCTTGAAGCCACCCTCACGACGGTCTCCACCCTGGAATCCGCCACGATCCTCGCGGGGCTTGAAGCCACCCTCACGGCGGTCATCGCCGCCACGGAA
>NZ_JBIXLN010000119.1:0-470 GCF_045798555.1 Paeniglutamicibacter sp. MACA_103
ACCTAGTTCCACCCCCACGCAGAACAAGGACAACACCTATGCAGATCAACAACATCCTGGTCATTGGATCCGGAGCCATGGGCTCGCAGATCGGCATGCTTGCGGCCCTGGCCGGCTACAAAACCACCATCCAGGACATCGCCGGTGAATCGTTGGCCGCGGCCCGCGAGCAGCTTGTCTCCCGCCTGGACAACTCGGTGGCCAAGGGACGCCTGGACCGTGCCGACGCAGACGAGGCCCTGGCACGGCTGCACTTCACCACCTCCCTTCAAGAAGGCGCCGCCAACGCCGACTTCGTCATCGAGGCCGCCACGGAGAAACTGGAGATCAAGCGGTCCATCTTCGCCGCCCTGGATGCTGCTGCACCTGCCCACGCGATCCTGGCCACCAATTCCTCCACGCTGGGCTCCTCCAAGGTTGCCTCGGCGACCAACCGACCAAAACAGGTCTGCAACATGCACTTCTTCAAC
>NZ_JBIXLN010000120.1:0-470 GCF_045798555.1 Paeniglutamicibacter sp. MACA_103
GTTGAAGAAGTGCATGTTGCAGACCTGTTTTGGTCGGTTGGTCGCCGAGGCAACCTTGGAGGAGCCCAGCGTGGAGGAATTGGTGGCCAGGATCGCGTGGGCAGGTGCAGCAGCATCCAGCGCGGCGAAGATGGCCCGCTTGATCTCCAGTTTCTCGGTGGCGGCCTCGATCACGAAGTCGGCGTTGGCGGCGCCTTCTTGAAGGGAGATGGTGAAGTGCAGGCGTGCCAGGGCCGCGTCGGCTTCGGCACGGTCCAGGCGTCCCTTGGACACCGAGTTGTCCATGCGGGAGACAAGCTGCTCGCGGGCCGCGGCCAACGATTCACCGGCGATGTCCTGGATGGTGGTTCTGTAGCCGGCCAGGGCCGCAAGCATGCCGATCTGCGAGCCCATGGCTCCGGATCCAATGACCAGGATGTTGTTGATCTGCATAGGTGTTGTCCTTGTTCTGCGTGGGGGTGGAACTAGGT
>NZ_JBIXLN010000121.1:0-449 GCF_045798555.1 Paeniglutamicibacter sp. MACA_103
TCACCAGGTTCAATAATTCATAAGAAATTGCTATGCAAGACAAGGAAAAATCCCTGCCTCACAAGATGCTCGCGTCCACTATACAGTTCCCAAACAACAACCCCGTCACACCCACCACCAACACACCGCAAAACGGTTCGTGCCGGCTTAGGCCATGCGCGGGACAACCAGAAAAAACAAAACCCAACCCCAAGGGGGCCGGGGCCTGTTATTTCAGGACCCAACAGTGTGCCAAAAGACCACCCGCGCTCATCAATGGTCCCCGTTCCAACCACCGGACAAGTCCGGAAGCGTACTAGAAGACCATCCACCAGCGATGGACGGCCATGATTTGTTGATATTCCACCCTTGAGCACTCGCCCACCAACACAAGTGGTGGATGCGAGCAGCACTGAACACCCACGGTTCCTCGCACTGTGGCGTGGTCGCTTGGTGTTAGTTGCTCCTTA
>NZ_JBIXLN010000122.1:0-426 GCF_045798555.1 Paeniglutamicibacter sp. MACA_103
CGGGGACTCATGGGAGACTGCCGGGGTCAACTCGGAGGAAGGTGGGGACGACGTCAAATCATCATGCCCCTTATGTCTTGGGCTTCACGCATGCTACAATGGCCGGTACAATGGGTTGCGATACTGTGAGGTGGAGCTAATCCCAAAAAGCCGGTCTCAGTTCGGATTGGGGTCTGCAACTCGACCCCATGAAGTCGGAGTCGCTAGTAATCGCAGATCAGCAACGCTGCGGTGAATACGTTCCCGGGCCTTGTACACACCGCCCGTCAAGTCACGAAAGTTGGTAACACCCGAAGCCGGTGGCCTAACCCCTTGTGGGAGGGAGCCGTCGAAGGTGGGACCGGCGATTGGGACTAAGTCGTAACAAGGTAGCCGTACCGGAAGGTGCGGCTGGATCACCTCCTTTCTAAGGAGCAACTAACACCA
>NZ_JBIXLN010000123.1:0-425 GCF_045798555.1 Paeniglutamicibacter sp. MACA_103
TGGTGCCCTCGTGCTTGTCATGGCTGGAATACAGCAGCGACTGGGCCAGGCGCTCGAGCAGCAGCCCGGTGCGCTGGTCGGTTTCCGCGCCGTTCTTGATCACGAGCTTGGCCAGCCGGATGGCCAGCGGGCCCTTGGCCGTGATTTGTCCGGCGGTCTTGCGCACCGCGACCATGAGTTCCTCGGCCGGGACGACCTCGGTGACCAGACCGATGCGCAGCGCCTCCTCGGCGTCGAAGAGCCGCCCGGTGAGGATCAGCTCGACGGCCCGGCCCTTGCCGACCAGCCGGGTGAGCCGCTGGGTGCCGCCGGCCCCCGGGATGATCCCGAGGTTGGTTTCCGGCAGCCCGAAGCGTGCGCCCTCCGCGGCGATGCGGATGTCGCAGGCCATGGCCAGCTCGTTGCCGCCGCCCAGGGCGAACCCG
>NZ_JBIXLN010000124.1:0-425 GCF_045798555.1 Paeniglutamicibacter sp. MACA_103
TGGTGCCCTCGTGCTTGTCATGGCTGGAATACAGCAGCGACTGGGCCAGGCGCTCGAGCAGCAGCCCGGTGCGCTGGTCGGTTTCCGCGCCGTTCTTGATCACGAGCTTGGCCAGCCGGACGGCCAGCGGGCCCTTGGCCATGATCTGTCCGGCGGTCTTGCGCACCGCGTCCATGAGCTCCTCGGCCGGGACGACCTCGGTGACCAGACCGATGCGCAGCGCCTCTTCGGCGTCGAATAGCCGCCCGGTGAGGATCAGCTCGACGGCCCGGCCCTTGCCGACCAACCGGGTGAGCCGCTGGGTACCGCCGGCCCCCGGGATGATCCCGAGGTTGGTTTCCGGCAGCCCGAAGCGTGCGCCCTCCGCGGCGATGCGGATGTCGCAGGCCATGGCCAGCTCGTTGCCGCCGCCCAGGGCGAACCCG
>NZ_JBIXLN010000125.1:0-409 GCF_045798555.1 Paeniglutamicibacter sp. MACA_103
AGCATCCGCATCTACAGCGGTCGCAGCGTCAGCGTCAACCGCAGCATCCGCATCTACAGCGGTCGCAGCGTCAGCGTCAACCGCAGCATCCGCATCTACAGCGGTCGCAGCGTCAGCGTCTGTCGCCGCAGGCTCAGTCGCTGCATCGGCGTCAGCAGCCGTCGCAGCATCGGCATCAGCGTCAGCAGCCGTCGCAGCATCGGCATCAGCGTCAGCAGCCGTCGCAGCATCGGCATCAGCGTCAGCAGCCGTCGCGGCATCTGCATCAGTTGCCGCAGGGGCGGTTGATGTGAACGCAACCTCGGCCGTCGACCCGTCGACGTCCTGGGTGGCAACCACGTTGTGGTCGCCGGCCGGAACATCGGCGAACGTCACGGTCCAGTTGCCCTCGGCATCAACGACCGCGGTC
>NZ_JBIXLN010000126.1:0-398 GCF_045798555.1 Paeniglutamicibacter sp. MACA_103
TCACCAGGTTCAATAATTCATAAGAAATTGCTATGCAAGACAAGGAAAAATCCCTGCCTCACAAGATGCTCGCGTCCACTATACAGTTCCCAAACAACAACCCCGTCACACCCACCACCACACGAACACCCACAAAGGTGCAACTCGTACGGCTTAGGCCATGCGCGGGACAACCAGAAAAAACAAAACCCAACCCCAAGGGGGCCGGGGCCTGTTATTTCAGGACCCAACAGTGTGCCAAAAGACCATCCACCCCGTGGAAACCACCGCGTTCCAACCCGCAAGCGAGCGTACTGACGACGACAACCACAACATGAACAGCCATTATTTGTTGATATTCCACCCTTGAGCACTCGCCCACCAACACAAGTGGTGGATGCGAGCAGCACTGAACACCC
>NZ_JBIXLN010000127.1:0-385 GCF_045798555.1 Paeniglutamicibacter sp. MACA_103
CCTCCGGCGAAGGCCTCGGTGTATAACTTCACCAAGTCGTTCACCTCGGTGAAGGCCAGGGCCTCGGCCGGTTCGGCCCATGTTCTGTCGCTTCACCGTCAGACGAGGGTCGAGGTCCTTGGCAGAAGCGGTTCCTGGACTAAGGTTCTCGTCCGGGGGGAGACGGGGTTCGTTCCGGCTTCTACGCTTGGTGCGTCGAATCCTTCTAGCGTCTACCGCTGGGTGAAAGGCGCGCAGCCCGTCTTCCAAACCACGAAAACCGCCAGCAAGAAGATTGCCACTCTTTCGAACAACACGAGAATCCAGTGGCTGCGGACCTCGGGTTCGTGGCAGCAAGTGCGCACCAGTGCCGGGATCGGCTGGATGCAGTCCAGCAAGCTCTCCA
>NZ_JBIXLN010000128.1:0-360 GCF_045798555.1 Paeniglutamicibacter sp. MACA_103
GAATCCGCCACGATCCTCGCGGGGCTTGAAGCCACCCTCACGACGGTCTCCACCCTGGAATCCGCCACGATCCTCGCGGGGCTTGAAGCCACCCTCACGGCGGTCATCGCCGCCACGGAATCCACCGCGGTCTTCACGGGGCTTGAAGCCACCGCGGTCTTCGCGCGGCTTGAAGCCACCTTCGCGACGGTCATCGCCGCCACGGAATCCACCGCGGTCTTCGCGCGGCTTGAAACCACCTTCGCGGCGGTCATCGCCGCCACGGAATCCACCGCGGTCTTCACGGGGCTTGAAGCCACCGCGGTCTTCGCGGGGCTTGAAGCCACCTTCGCGACGGTCATCGCCACCACGGAATCCACC
>NZ_JBIXLN010000129.1:0-351 GCF_045798555.1 Paeniglutamicibacter sp. MACA_103
AAAATAAATAAATTGGTATCAACAAACTTGGCACACTATTGAGTTCTCAAACAACAGACGCTTCCAACCACCACGACCCGGACTGACGTTTCCTGCCGGCGCTTCGCTCTGGAGCAACTTGTCTACCTTACCCCACCGCGTGTCCCGAAGCAAATCCACCGTTTCCGGCCCGACCTGAACTAACATGCGATTCCCACCGTCATTTCGGCGCACAAGGCAACCACAAAAACTGGGTGGGGGTTTTGGTAAAAATTCGGTCGCCCGGCGATTCCTCCCGCGGCTTTCCCGCGGTGTCCCTCGCGGCGACTTAGAAAACTATACACACCTTTCCGCACCCCGGCAAATCGGAGG
>NZ_JBIXLN010000130.1:0-332 GCF_045798555.1 Paeniglutamicibacter sp. MACA_103
TTTGGTGTGAGAGGCCCCCAGCAGACCACTGGGTTGATAGGCGGGACGTGGAAGCGAGGACCAAAGACTCGTGAAGCCGACCCGTACTAATAGGCCGACAACTTAAACCACAAACACCACGCCACCCCGCAGGGGTGGTTGGCAAGAAACGCTGCGTCCACTATACGGTCCCGAAACAACAACCCATGTTTTTTCGCGGATACAACACAACAACCACTATTGTGGTCGTGACCCATAGATTCACCACCCCGGCAGCAATGCCCGGGCAGTGGTACTAGAGTTACGGCGGTCATAGCGTGGGGGAAACGCCCGGTCCCATACCGAACCCGGAA
>NZ_JBIXLN010000131.1:0-316 GCF_045798555.1 Paeniglutamicibacter sp. MACA_103
CGGCGGTGACCTACTCTCCCACACCCTCCCGAGTGCAGTACCATCGGCGCGGTGGGTCTTAGCTTCCGGGTTCGGTATGGGACCGGGCGTTTCCCCCACGCTATGACCGCCGTAACTCTACCAACCCGCGCTCCGGTCCCCTCTGGGGGCCGGGCGGGGTAAAAATGGGGTTACGACCACAATAGTGGTGTTGTTGTGTTGTATCCGCGAAAAACAAGTTGGGTTGTTGTTTCGGGACCGTATAGTGGACGCAGCGTTTCTTGCCAACCACCCCTGCGGGGTGGTGTGGTGTTTGTGGTTTAAGTTGTCGGCCTAT
>NZ_JBIXLN010000132.1:0-301 GCF_045798555.1 Paeniglutamicibacter sp. MACA_103
TGCGCCGCGCGCACCGGGGAGCGGCCCACGGATTCGAGCATCTGGCCCACCGGCCCGTCGTGCGGGATCGGGTACGGGGTCGGGGTCAGGCCCCAGAAGGCATACTTCCCGTCCGCGTCGGAGTAGAGGTAGGCGCGCCCGGCGATGCGTGCGTCGGTGTATTGGACGTCGTAGAACCCGTCCTCGTCCGCTTCCCAGACCTCGATCCGCGCGTTGGGGACGGGGGTGCCGACGGTGTCGGTGACGGTGCCCTCGATCCAGCAGGGCTGGCCGGCCGCTCCGCCGGCGATGTCCCCGCCGA
>NZ_JBIXLN010000133.1:0-286 GCF_045798555.1 Paeniglutamicibacter sp. MACA_103
CTGGAATCCACCACGGTCGTTGCCGCCGCGGAATCCACCGCGGTCTTCGCGCGGCTTGAAACCACCCTCGCGGCGGTCATCGCCACCACGGAAACCACCGCGGTCTTCGCGCGGCTTGAAGCCACCCTCGCGGCGGTCATCGCCACCACGGAATCCAGCGCGATCCTCGCGGGGCTTGAAACCGCCTTCACGACGGTCTCCACCCTGGAATCCACCACGGTCGTTGCCGCCGCGGAATCCACCGCGGTCTTCGCGCGGCTTGAAACCACCCTCGCGGCGGTCATCG
>NZ_JBIXLN010000134.1:0-278 GCF_045798555.1 Paeniglutamicibacter sp. MACA_103
TGTAGCCGGCCAGGGCCGCAAGCATGCCGATCTGCGAGCCCATGGCTCCGGATCCAATGACCAGGATGTTGTTGATCTGCATAGGTGTTGTCCTTGTTCTGCGTGGGGGTGGAACTAGGTGCCGGTGAAGCTGGCCGGGCGTTTTTCGATGAAGGCGTTGGTGCCCTCGTGCTTGTCATGGCTGGAATACAGCAGCGACTGGGCCAGGCGCTCGAGCAGCAGCCCGGTGCGCTGGTCGGTTTCCGCGCCGTTCTTGATCACGAGCTTGGCCAGCCGGA
>NZ_JBIXLN010000135.1:0-274 GCF_045798555.1 Paeniglutamicibacter sp. MACA_103
CGATGACCGCCGCGAGGGTGGTTTCAAGCCGCGCGAAGACCGCGGTGGATTCCGCGGCGGCAACGACCGTGGTGGATTCCAGGGTGGAGACCGTCGTGAAGGCGGTTTCAAGCCCCGCGAAGACCGCGGTGGCTTCAAGCCCCGTGAAGACCGTGGTGGATTCCGTGGTGGCGATGACCGTCGCGAAGGTGGCTTCAAGCCCCGCGAAGACCGCGGTGGCTTCAAGCCCCGTGAAGACCGCGGTGGATTCCGTGGCGGCGATGACCGCCGCGAA
>NZ_JBIXLN010000136.1:0-273 GCF_045798555.1 Paeniglutamicibacter sp. MACA_103
GCGGTTTGGACTTTCCGGCGGGATGCGCGTAGAGTTGTTTCTCGCACCGAGCACCGCAACGTAGCCCGAAAGGGTGAAACGCGAAGCCGATTGCAAAGAATTCCAAATGAACTTCGGAAGTCGATTTGACTCCGGGTTTGAATGGGTCTAAGATAGTAAAGTTGCTCCAGAGCGAAGCGCCGGCAGGAAACGTCAGTCCGGGTCGTGGTGGTTGGAAGCGTCTGTTGTTTGAGAACTCAATAGTGTGCCAAGTTTGTTGATACCAATTTATTT
>NZ_JBIXLN010000137.1:0-268 GCF_045798555.1 Paeniglutamicibacter sp. MACA_103
CCGCAAGCGAGCGTACTGACGACGACAACCACAACATGAACAGCCATTATTTGTTGATATTCCACCCTTGAGCACTCGCCCACCAACACAAGTGGTGGATGCGAGCAGCACTGAACACCCGCGAGACACATGCTTTGATGTGCACGCCTGGTGTTAGTTGCTCCTTAGAAAGGAGGTGATCCAGCCGCACCTTCCGGTACGGCTACCTTGTTACGACTTAGTCCCAATCGCCGGTCCCACCTTCGACGGCTCCCTCCCACAAGGGGTT
>NZ_JBIXLN010000138.1:0-258 GCF_045798555.1 Paeniglutamicibacter sp. MACA_103
GACCGCGGTCGTTGATGCCGAGGGCAACTGGACCGTGACGTTCGCCGATGTTCCGGCCGGCGACCACAACGTGGTTGCCACCCAGGACGTCGACGGGTCGACGGCCGAGGTTGCGTTCACGACTGCGGCGCCTGCCGCTGTTGCTCCGGTGAGCATTGATTCCCCGACCGCCGGTCAGGATCTGGGCGAGACCGGCTCTGTTCCGGTGTCGGGCAAGGGCGAGCCGGGTGCCACCGTCACGGTGGTCCTCGATGGCGA
>NZ_JBIXLN010000139.1:0-255 GCF_045798555.1 Paeniglutamicibacter sp. MACA_103
TGTTGCTCCGGTGAGCATTGATTCCCCGACCGCCGGTCAGGATCTGGGCGAGACCGGCTCTGTTCCGGTGTCGGGCAAGGGCGAGCCGGGTGCCACCGTCACGGTGGTCCTCGATGGCGATGCCACGAACCCGCAGACCGCGGTCGTTGATGCCGAGGGCAACTGGACCGTGACGTTCGCCGATGTTCCGGCCGGCGACCACAACGTGGTTGCCACCCAGGACGTCGACGGGTCGACGGCCGAGGTTGCGTTCAC
>NZ_JBIXLN010000140.1:0-254 GCF_045798555.1 Paeniglutamicibacter sp. MACA_103
GCAAGAAGATTGCCACTCTTTCGAACAACACGAGAATCCAGTGGCTGCGGACCTCGGGTTCGTGGCAGCAAGTGCGCACCAGTGCCGGGATCGGCTGGATGCAGTCCAGCAAGCTCTCCACCAAGGCGATTAGGCCTCCGGCGAAGGCCTCGGTGTATAACTTCACCAAGTCGTTCACCTCGGTGAAGGCCAGGGCCTCGGCCGGTTCGGCCCATGTTCTGTCGCTTCACCGTCAGACGAGGGTCGAGGTCCTT
>NZ_JBIXLN010000141.1:0-248 GCF_045798555.1 Paeniglutamicibacter sp. MACA_103
CGCAACCCATTGTACCGGCCATTGTAGCATGCGTGAAGCCCAAGACATAAGGGGCATGATGATTTGACGTCGTCCCCACCTTCCTCCGAGTTGACCCCGGCAGTCTCCCATGAGTCCCCGCCTCTACGCGCTGGCAACATGGAACGAGGGTTGCGCTCGTTGCGGGACTTAACCCAACATCTCACGACACGAGCTGACGACAACCATGCACCACCTGTGAACCAGCCCCAAAGGGGAAACCGTGTTTC
>NZ_JBIXLN010000142.1:0-248 GCF_045798555.1 Paeniglutamicibacter sp. MACA_103
CGCAACCCATTGTACCGGCCATTGTAGCATGCGTGAAGCCCAAGACATAAGGGGCATGATGATTTGACGTCGTCCCCACCTTCCTCCGAGTTGACCCCGGCAGTCTCCCATGAGTCCCCGGCATTATCCGCTGGCAACATGGAACGAGGGTTGCGCTCGTTGCGGGACTTAACCCAACATCTCACGACACGAGCTGACGACAACCATGCACCACCTGTGAACCAGCCCCAAAGGGGAAACCGTGTTTC
>NZ_JBIXLN010000143.1:0-245 GCF_045798555.1 Paeniglutamicibacter sp. MACA_103
TTCCGGGTTCGGTATGGGACCGGGCGTTTCCCCCACGCTATGACCGCCGTAACTCTAGTACCACTGCCCGGGCATTGCTGCCGGGGTGGTGAATCTATGGGTCACGACCACAATAGTGGTGTTGTTGTTGTATCCGCGAAAAACAAGTTGGGTTGTTGTTTCGGGACCGTATAGTGGACGCAGCGTTTCTTGCCAACCACCCCTGCGGGGTGGTGTGGTGTTTGTGGTTTAAGTTGTCGGCCTAT
>NZ_JBIXLN010000144.1:0-241 GCF_045798555.1 Paeniglutamicibacter sp. MACA_103
TGGTGTGTCAGTTGTACTGCCAAGTGCACCGCTGATTGGCTACGTTCGGAAGGGATAACCGCTGAAAGCATCTAAGCGGGAAGCCCACTTCGAGATGAGATTTCCATGCACCATTTGGTGCGAGAGGCCCCCAGCAGACCACTGGGTTGATAGGCGGGACGTGGAAGCGAGGACCAAAGACTCGTGAAGCCGACCCGTACTAATAGGCCGACAACTTAAACCACAAACACCACACCACCCC
>NZ_JBIXLN010000145.1:0-233 GCF_045798555.1 Paeniglutamicibacter sp. MACA_103
GTGGTGTTTGTGGTTTAAGTTGTCGGCCTATTAGTACGGGTCGGCTTCACGAGTCTTTGGTCCTCGCTTCCACGTCCCGCCTATCAACCCAGTGGTCTGCTGGGGGCCTCTCACACCAAATGGTGCATGGAAATCTCATCTCGAAGTGGGCTTCCCGCTTAGATGCTTTCAGCGGTTATCCCTTCCGAACGTAGCCAATCAGCGGTGCACTTGGCAGTACAACTGACACACCA
>NZ_JBIXLN010000146.1:0-221 GCF_045798555.1 Paeniglutamicibacter sp. MACA_103
AACCCCTTGTGGGAGGGAGCCGTCGAAGGTGGGACCGGCGATTGGGACTAAGTCGTAACAAGGTAGCCGTACCGGAAGGTGCGGCTGGATCACCTCCTTTCTAAGGAGCAACTAACACCAAGCGACCACGCCACAGTGCGAGGAACCGTGGGTGTTCAGTGCTGCTCGCATCCACCACTTGTGTTGGTGGGCGAGTGCTCAAGGGTGGAATATCAACAAAT
>NZ_JBIXLN010000147.1:0-201 GCF_045798555.1 Paeniglutamicibacter sp. MACA_103
TGTTGTATCCGCGAAAAACAAGTTGGGTTGTTGTTTCGGGACCGTATAGTGGACGCAGCGTTTCTTGCCAACCACCCCTGCGGGGTGGTGTGGTGTTTGTGGTTTAAGTTGTCGGCCTATTAGTACGGGTCGGCTTCACGAGTCTTTGGTCCTCGCTTCCACGTCCCGCCTATCAACCCAGTGGTCTGCTGGGGGCCTCTC